>NZ_JBQSWK010000007.1:0-157423 GCF_052377065.1 Brachybacterium sp. AOP42-C2-15 | reverse complement strand
GCGTATCCTGCTGACCAGCGCCGCGAGAACCGTAGCGTGAATACCCGCTACAGCAGGGTCATTCACCATGAACCGCGAAGAGCCGGTTATCAGCCCGTGATCGACCAGGTGCGCGAGGGAGGATCGGTCGATGTCGGCGATGCGCGCGGCGAGGGCCACGGGGATCTGCTCGTCGGGATTCGGTTTGGTGCTGCGGACGGTCGGCTTCAACAAAGCATTCCATACCCGAATCGTCATTTCGAGTGGCACGCAGATTGTGCACGATGCCCGGGAAGTGAGCGCTACTCGGAATGTGGCCGCTGCATGATTGGCGGTGGATGCAAGGAACTGTGGACTGCACAGATACTGGTACCCCGGAATCGTTCAATGTCCGGTAACAGCCATTATCGGACATTGAGTTCACGTGTCACACGAAACCCATCAACAGAGAGCCGGACACCTCTTCAGCAATCAGCTGGAGGAGCTTGACGCATAGAACTTGAGCACTCCGCAGATGGTGCCCGCACGGCCAAATATGCGTTTCGGTGCAGCGGGATGGCTTCCCACCGCGGCGTGGGTCCTGTTCGCCCTGACGGGTAGCCGCGGTGCAGGGGCACTTCGAGGCGTACGTGGAAGGTGACCCGGTGGATGACCCGTGAGGGCGCAGCGCTATCGATGCCCCGGCAGCCGAGAGTGGCCGCGCCGACACTGCCGCAGTTCTTCCCCACGTGTGAGCTCCGACGGGAAGGGCAGCCTTGCGACGGGCGAGCCGGCCTGCCTGGTCTTGAGTCGCGGCGACGAGAGAACCTGGGGGAGACCCTGGCCCTGGCCACCAGCCGGCCCCGTTCTGTGCTCGCCCCGCGTGCCCCTGGTCCGAGTGCGGCACTCGAACGTCGATCGCCGTCGTGATGGTGACCCCGAGGCTCGTGCGGTCTCCAGCCGGCGCGACTCTAGCGGTCACATCGCCGCCAAAAAGACAACGCCCTGGCGAGAAACTTGTTCTCACCAGGGCATTTGTCGGGCTGACAGGATTTGAACCTGCGACCCCTTGACCCCCAGTCAAGTGCGCTACCAAGCTGCGCCACAGCCCGAGATCTTGCGTGATCCTCCGTCACCGGAGGACCGAGGATCACAGTACCCCGAGCAAGCCCCTAGGAGCCAATCGGGAGGTGCGTGACCTGCGGCACCTGCGCCGTACCCGCCCGCGAGGACGCGGATGCGATAGTGGGCGCAGGCCGTGCCCCCGCCATGGCCGAGACCATCCACCCAGCGGGACCCGACGCGCAGGAGGATCGATGATGACCGACGAGCAGCAGTTGCAGCGCTGGCGAGAGGCCCTCGCGGAGCAGCCGACGGGGTGGGACGTCTCCGCCCTCGCCGGCTTTCGGGAGACGGAGCCGCCGTGGCGGTGGCGCACCCTGGTGGAGAACCTCGCCCCGATGGCGGACCGGGTGCTGGACCTGGGCACCGGCAGGGGAGAGGTGCTCGCCTCCCTCGCGGATGTGCTGCCGGAGGGGACGACCGCGACCGAGGGACGGGCCTCCCACCTGCCTGCCGCCCGGGAGCGCCTGACGCCGCTGGGCATCGAGGTCCACGAGCACGACCCGGAAGCCGCCGGATCGCGCCTGCCCTTCGCCGACGCCGCCTTCGGACTGGTGCTGAACCGTCATGGAGCCTTCGACGCGACGGACGTCGCCCGGCTGCTCCGCCCCGGCGGCACCTTCCTCACCCAGCAGGTGGGCGGAGACGACGGCCACGAGATCCGCGAGCTGTTCGGCATGGATGATCCGAAGGAAGAGGAGACTCTCGAGGGCACGGTCCACGCACTCACCAGAGCCGGCCTGCGCGTGGACCGTTCAGACACCTTCCACGGCCACTTCGAGTTCGACGATGTGCCGACCTTCCTGCGCTACCTGCGCCGGGCCCCCTGGGATGCCCCGGAGGACTTCGATGTCGACGGCTACCGGGACATGCTCGAACACCTCCAGGCGCAGGTGCGGAAGGGACCTTTCTCCGCCACCGTGAGCAGATACCTGGTCCAGGCGAGCGCGCCCGAGACGCCAGATGCCGGCCGCACGGACTTCTCGGCCCTGCTCGGTGAGCAGCTGGATGTCCCGCGGGTCTGACGGCTCCGCACTGCTGCCGCTCCTAGACTGCTGACATGCGCGAACGCGAGCATGAGACCCCGCACGGCGAGACCCCGTACTCGCCGACCTCGCTGCTGCGCGCACTCACTGCGGACCCGTACGGCGTGGACACTCTGCGCAAGGACGATCACCCGGCTGCCGAGGCCGCGCCGCCTGACAACCGGATCATGCGGGGGGTGACCCTGCTGCTGGCACTGGCGCTGGGCTTCGCAGTCGCCGTCTCGGTGCTGGATCTGCGCCACGAGGCCGGCGCGGCGGACGGCCCGCGCGCCCTGCTCGAGCAGGAGGTCCTCGAGACTCGGGCCGAGGCCGAGCAGCTGGAGGAGCGCCAGGCCGAGCTGGAGGCACAGATCGCCGACGCCCAAGGGACCGTCCTCGACAGCACCGACGCCGGCGCGTCAGAGCGCCTGGCCAGCTACGAGCAGGCCGGGGGAGGAGTGCCGCTGAGCGGCCCGGGAACGGTCCTGGAGCTCGAGGACTCCGCTCCGCTGCCGTCGAGCCCCGGCGGCGGTGCCGGCACCGTGAACCGGGTGACCGACGGTGACCTGCAGATCGCCGTGAACGGACTGTGGGCCGCCGGCGCGGAGGCCATCGCCATCAACGGCCAGCGCATCACCAGCACCACCGCGATCCGGACCGCGGGCTCCGCGGTCCTGGTCGACTTCCGCCCCCTGTCTCCGCCATACCGGATCACGGCGCTCGGCGACTCCGAGCAGCTGCACTCCGGGGTGCTCGAGGCTGAGACCGGCGAATACCTCACGGAGATCTCGACCCGTTTCGGAATCCGGATGTCCTGGGAGGATGGCGAGGAGCTCACCGTTCCGGCGCGCGCGGTGGGCATCCTCCAGGAGGCCTCGGTGCTCGACGACGAGACCCAGGGCGCCCCGGACACCCCGCCGACCCCCAGCTCGAACCAATCATCGACCGCCGGCAGCGGCGCCGAGGAGGAGTCCCCATGATCGCCATTCTCGGACTGGTGCTGGGCATCGTGCTCGGCGTCGTCGTCCAACCCGATGTCCCCGCTGTGCTCCAGCCCTATCTCCCGATCGCGGTGGTGGCGGCCCTGGACACCCTCGCCGGCGGCCTGCGGGCGAGCCTCGACGGCGCCTTCGACTCCCACGTCTTCATCACCTCGTTCCTGTTCAACGTGCTGATCGCCTCGTTCCTGGTCTTCCTGGGCGATCAGCTCGGAGTCGGCTCGCAGCTCTCGACCGCCGTGATCGTGGTGCTCGGGATCCGCATCTTCTCGAACGCGGCAGCGATCAGACGTCTGCTGTTCCGGTCATGAGCGACGGCACCCGCACTCCCGACTCCCCGACGCAGCAGAAGCTGGTCTGGCGTCGGCTGCGCGACACCCTCCGCCCGCAGGCGAATCTCTCCCAGCTGATCGTGGGGCTGCTGTGCCTGCTGCTGGGGCTCTCGATCGCCGCCCAGGTGCGGCAGGGCGATGAGTCCCTCGAGGGCGCGAGCCAGCAGGAGCTGGTGCGCCTGCTGGATGAGTCGGGGAGGCACGCCGCCGATCTCGAGGTCGAGAACGCGGAGCTCGATCGCACCCTGGAGGCGCTGCGCTCCGGCCAGGAGGATGACGTCGCGGCGCAGAATGCGGCCGAGGAGCGGCTGGAGGACCTCGAGATCCTCGCCGGGACCGCCCCGGCCAAGGGCCGGGGAGTGGTGGTCTCGATCGCCGATCCGAACGGCGAGCTGCGCGCGTCCACGCTCCTGGGAGTGATCCAGGAGCTGCGCAATGCCGGGGCAGAGGTGATCCAGATCGAGGATGTGCGGGTGATCGCCTCGAGTTCGATCACCACCGCCCCCGCAGGCGGCTTGCTGGTGGACGGAACGCCGATCGAAGCGCCCTATGAGATCCGAGCTATCGGGGACCCCTCCGTGATGGAGCCGGCGCTGCGGATCCCGGGCGGGGCGGCGGACTCGGTCGCAGGCGACGGCGGAACGCTCGCGGCGACCGCCGACGACGCGGTCCGGGTGGAAGCCACCGTCGCGCTGAAGGACCCCGAACACTCCCGAGTGGTCAAGTGATCGTCAATTCTTGGCGTCTCCCCGCCTGGAAGGTCCCCTGCAGGGCGATTCGCGTGCGAGGATGGTGGAGCCGAATCCTGCGCGCCCATTGCGCAGGGTCCGTTGCAGGCCAGGAAGGGGTGCGCGGTGTCAGGGAACACCGAGTGGAACGACGAGAATCTCGACCACACATCGAAGCTGAGTGCGATCTCGCCCAACGATCCCCTGGAGGAGACCGAGCCCGGTCTCTCGTCCCAGGACCGCAGGGCGATCGAGAACCTGCCCCCGCGCAGTGCGCTGCTGATCGTGCAGAAGGGCCCGAATCTCGGCGCCCGCTTCCTGCTGGATTCCGAGACCACCATCGCGGGACGTCACCCCAAGAGCGAGATCTTCCTCGACGACGTGACGGTCTCCCGCAAGCATGCCGCCTTCGTGCGTGATGGCGATGGCTTCCTGGTCCGGGATCTCGGCTCTCTCAACGGAACATATGTGGGCAAGGACCGGGTCGACGAAGCTCGCCTCCAGGCCGGCCAGGAAGTCCAGATCGGCAAGTACCGATTGACCTATCACCTGTTCCACGGGACGGCCTGACCTGATGTCGGCCTCCGCCGCGCGCAGGCCGAGCTCCTCGGGCGCAGCGCGACTGAGCATCGGGCAGGTGCTCGAGATGTTGCGCGATGAGTTCCCGGACCTCGCGCACTCCAAGCTGCACTACCTGGAGTCCGAGGGTCTGATCTCCCCGGACCGCAGCGCCGCCGGCTATCGCAAGTACAGCCGTGAGGACGTGGACCGTCTGCGCTTCGTGCTGCGGGCCCAGCGGGACCGCTTCTGGCCGCTCAAGGTCATCAAGGAGCACCTGCTCGAGCACGGCGTCGACTCCGAGGTCACGTCCATCGCCTCCCGCCCCGGCCCCACCGCGTCGCTCCAGGCGGTGCGTCTGGACCGGCGAGGGCTCGCTCGTGAGGCGTCCGTCGAGGAGGAGTTCCTCGCCGAGCTCGAGCAGTACGGACTGCTCGGTGATGGCGCTCTCTTCTACGGCTCCACCGAGCTGGAGCTCGTCGGGGCGGCCCGGGATCTCGCCGAGGAGGGCCTGCATCCGCGCCACCTGGTGATGCTGCGCACCGCAGCGGAGCGGCAGGCGCACATGATCCGCTCTGTCGCCAGCCCGCGTTCGCGTCCCGGCGACTCTGCGGCACGCGGAGAAGCTGAGGATTTTGCTCGTGACCTGGGCGAATCGATGATCACACTGCACGGGGCTGTGCTGCGGACCGCGCTCCGGGATCGCTGACCAGCAGGGGGCCGTCACCTCTCCGTGACCTTCGGGCGGCGCGTTGCTGTCGGCCGGCGGGCACTTCGCGCTACTCTGAGCAGGTGCTCTCACCCTTCCCCCTCGGAGAGCCTGAACCCGGAGGTAGCCGTGAACGCCGTTGGCGATGATCGCACTGAGCAGTCCACCGTCCCCGCAGAGCCCGCCCAGGGCGTGCTCTTCGACGACATCGTGGATACGCCGGGCGAGCTCGGATATCGCGGCCCTGCCGCATGCAAGGCCGCCGGCATCACCTACCGCCAGCTCGACTACTGGGCCCGCACCGGTCTCGTGGAGCCAGGCGTCCGCGCCGCCCACGGCTCCGGCAGTCAGCGTCTCTACGGCTTCCGCGACATCCTGGTGCTGAAGGTCGTCAAGCGCCTGCTCGACACCGGCGTCTCCCTCCAGCAGATCCGCGTCGCCGTCAGTGCGCTGCGTGAGCGCGGGATCGACGATCTCGCAGGCATCACCCTGATGAGCGATGGCGCCTCCGTCTACGAATGCACCTCCGCCGAGGACATCTTCGACCTGGTCCAGGGCGGCCAGGGCGTGTTCGGCATCGCGGTCGGCCGAGTCTGGCGCGAGGTGGAGAACGACCTGCTGGGCCTGCCGGGTGTCAACCCCGCGGACGATGCCGCACTCGCGCTCCAGGACGAGCTGGCCGCTCGGCGCCGCTCCCGCCAGGCTGGTTGAGCCAGCCCACACACCACAGTCGCACAGCAGAACGGCGAGTCCTGGGAAGGGACTCGCCGCTCTGCTGTGCCGATGCTGCTGATCCGATGCGCGTGCGCTGAAACCTGCTGTGTCTCAGGACCTGCAGGGGAGCGACGAGCAGGCGAGCAGGGACCACAACCGGGCAGCGACGCAGAGGCCTCTGCGCCTCGGGTCCCGACCGGCGGTCAGGAGTTCTGGCGCGAGTCCATCACCGTGGCCAGCAGCGCGTCGAAGTCCTCCGTGAGACGTTTGCCGGACGCGCCCTCGTAGCGGTGCAGCGGCACGGCGCCGCCCTGGGCCTGCTGAAGCCCGACGCGCTCCTCGATGACTGGTTCGAGCACGGCATCGCCGAACAGCTCACGCAGCTCCGCGAGCCGGTACTGATGCTCGACCGAGCGCGGACGGTAGCGGTTCACCACCAGGCCCAGCGGCTGCAGTCGGGGGGCGACGCCGTCGGCATGCATCTCGGTGGCGAGCTTCAGGGCCCGGTCCGCGGCGGTCACCGCGAAGAACCCGGGCTCAGCGACCACCAGGGAGCGGTCGGAAGCCGCCAGCGCCATCTGCGTGAGCCCGTTCAGCGACGGCGGGCAGTCGATCAGCACGATGTCGTACTGGTGCGAGCGCTTGTCGAGGGCCTGATGCAGGCGGCGCACGTCCTTGGGGGTCGGCGCGGGGGAGTCCATGACTGCCGAACGGCTCGAGCCCGGGATGATGTCCAGGTGGGAGGCCGCCCCGGCCGCCCAGGGCGTCTCGATGATGGCCCGGTCGATGGTCTCGGTGCGCGGGGAGGACAGCACCTCGGCGATGTCCAGCGTGCTCGCCGGCTCACCGAGCAGTCCGAGGGTCGAGTCCCCTTGCGGGTCGAGATCGACCACGAGGGTATTCACCCCCTGATGCAGGGCGGCAGAGGCCAGGCCCAGGGTCACGGACGTCTTGCCGACGCCGCCCTTCAGGGAACACACACTCACGATGAACACGCTCCGCAGTCTACCGACAGCACCTGCGCACGGACGCCACGACGGGCGGTAACCTGCGTGAATCATTCGATGAACAGCCGATCAGGGGGAATCGATGGGACAGATCACCCACGAACTGGTGCTCGAGGTGCTCGACGGCTGCGGCGCGAGCGCCCTGCAGGAGGCGAGCCGACTCGGGTTCGCACGGCTGGTCGGACCGACCGAGCTGGTGCTGAGCACGTCGGATCTCGACGCCGTGCGCACGCTGCGGCGCGTGGTCGCGGCCTCGACGAGCCATACCGTCGCGGCCCGTCGGCCGCGAGAGCTGCTCGAGACCTCGGTCCAGCAGCGGCTCGGCGAGCTGCTCGAGGACGTGCGCCGTCAACGACCGCGGATGCGCTTCCACGGCCTGCGCCTCGAGGCCGCCGGCTCTGACACACCCGATATGCGCCGCCTGGCGACCGCTGTCGCCGAGCTCGCCGGGGTGCCGGTCGCCGCGGACGGTGACCTGGTCATGCGGGTGCGGCGAGGGGCGCCGTCCGGAACCTGGCAGGTGCTGCTGCGCACCACCCCGCGGCCGCTGGCCACCCGCGCCTGGCGCACAGTGGACTACCCCGGCGCGGTGAACGCGACCATCGCCGCGACCGTGCTCGATCAGCTCCAGGTGAGAGCCGACGATTCCCTGCTGGACATGACCTGCGGCTCCGGCACCTTCCTGGTGGAGCAGCTGCACGAGGTGGCACCCGCGCGCGCGGTCGGTGTGGATCTGGATCCCGCCGCGATCGACGCCGCCCGCGAGCACCAGCGCGCCGCCCGGCGCAAGGGCAAAGTGGACTGGGTGGTCGGGGACGTGCTGGAGGTGGACCTCGAGCCGGGATTCTCCCGACTGGTGACCAATCCGCCCTGGGGCACCCTCCATGGCGAGCACGAGACGAACGAGAAGCTGCTGGCCGCGCTGCTGGGCCGCGCCGCTGAGCTTTCCGCCCCGCAGTCGCGCATGGGGGTGCTCACCCACGAGATCACCAGGATGCAGCGGGTGCTGGAGACCTCACCGGCGGGCTGGCGACCTGTGGGGGAGCATCGGTTCTTCCAGAAAGGCCACCACCCCCGCCTGTTCCTGCTCGAGCGCGGCTGAGACCTCGAGCGCGGTTGGGACCTGGAGTGCGGCTGGGACCTGGCCACACGGGCCCGCCGGCCAATCCTTCCGGGCATTCCTTACAGGCCCCGCCGGCCGTCCTGCAGCGCACGCAGCGCGGCTGGCTCCCCGTGGACCTGCACCCGGGCGACCTCGTCGCGGCCGCTGACCCACAGCAGCAGCTCGAGCGGCTCGCCGTGCACCCGCAGGCTCCCCGCCGAGCGGCGGGCGCGCAGGCGCCTGCCGCCGAGCGGGGAGACGAGGGTGACATCGGCCTGCACCGACATCGCCAGCGGTGCCATCAGGCCGACCGCCCGCCACGCATCCTCAGCTCGCGCGGCCGAGATGCGCCGCGGCTCCCAGCCGTCCTGCGCCCGGCGCAGGTCCTCGTGATGGATCAGCAGCTCCGCCTGGCCGCTGAGCGCATCGATCCGGCCGATGGGGGAGAGGGGACCGGGGCCGGCGTGGAAAGCCGCCACCCTCTCCTCCCAGGGAGTCCTCCGGTACCGCTCGAGCGCTGAGCGGGCTCGCCCTGCCCACCGATCCGGCAGCCGGTGCGCGAGCATCAGGTGCGGTGCCCGCTCCCGCAGATGCAGGTGCTCCAGCAGCGCGGCGGCATCCCAGCCCGGCAGGATCGTCGGCGCCACGGGGCCGAGCGCGAGGAAGCTCGCTGCGAAGTCCTCCCGCTCGGTCCCGTGAGTCCTCGCGCTCTCCGCCATCTCAGCTGTCCTGGGAGAAGGCGGCATCGAAGGAGAACTCAGAGGTGGGGTAGTCCAAGCTGCGCAGCAGCTCGATGGCCTCCTTCGCGCCGTGGAGCCGGTCCATCCCGGCGTCCTCCCACTCGATCGAGAGCGGTCCGTCGTAGCCGATCGAGCGCAGCGCGCGGAATGCTGCATCCCAGGGCACATCTCCCCGGCCGAAGGAGACGAAGTCCCACCCACGGCGCGGGTCACCCCAGGGCAGGTGCGAGCCCAGGCGGGTGTTGCGCCCCGTGGTGCGGACCCGGACGTCCTTGCAGTCCACGTGGTAGATCCGGTCGGCGAAGTCGGTGATGAACGAGACCGGGTCGATCTCCTGCCACATGAAGTGCGAGGGATCCCAGTTCAGGCCGAAGGCCTCGCGATGGCCGATCGCCTCGAGCGTGCGCTGGGTGGTCCAGTAGTCGTAGGCGATCTCCGAGGGGTGGACCTCGTGAGCGAAGCGCACACCGCATTCGTCGAAGACGTCCAGGATCGGGTTCCAGCGATCGGCGAAGTCCTGATAGCCCTCGTCGATGACCTCCTGGGAGACGGGCGGGAACATCGCCACGTACTTCCAGATCTTCGAGCCTGTGAAGCCGATGACTGTCTTCACCCCGAGCTTCTGCGCGAGCCGGGCGGTGTTCTTCATGTCCTCCGCGGCGCGCTGACGGACGCCTTCGGGGTCACCGTCGCCCCAGACGTCGGCGCCCACGATCGCCTGGTGGCGGAAGTCGATCGGGTCATCGCAGATCGCCTGGCCCTTGAAGTGGTTGGAGATGGCCCAGCACTTCAGGCCGTGCTTCTCCAGGATTCCCAGCCGCTCGGCGACGTACTCCTCGTCATCCCAGCGTGCGGCGTCCAGATGCTCGCCCGAGACCGAGATCTCGAGACCGTCGTATCCCCAGCCGGCCGCGAGCTCGGCGACCTCGTCGAGGGTGAGGTCGGCCCACTGGCCGGTGAACAGGGTGTGCGGATGGGACATGGGGTGATGCTCCTTCTCAGGAATGGCGGGTGGTGACTAGCGGGTCGTGGAGGAAAGGTCGTGGATGGCTGGTGGTGGTGGAGGAGGGGTCGAGGATGACGGGTCGCGGTGGTGCGAGTCTGAGAGTGGCGGCGGCGGCTTCGGCACGCAGGTCTCCGATGGCCCGCACGTCGATGTCGGGCATCTGCACGACGTGGATGAGGTGCTGGGCGGCGATGACGCCGGCGCCGATGATCCCCACGCCCACAGGGCCGGTCCTACGGCTCATGCCTGCACCTCGCGGAGGTACTGGTTCAGCACGGTGTAGGACCGGTCGACAGCCTCGAAGATGTCACCGTCGTGGCCATCGAACTCGATCACCCCGAGCTCGAGCCAGGGGGCGGCCGCGAGGATCGAGGGCACATCCATCTCGCCCTCGCCGAGACTGAGCTGATCGCGCACGTCGCCCTGGAGCGGGCCGTCCTTGAGATGGACGAGCTGGATGCGCTGGCCCAGCTGGCTCAGCAGCGCGGCCGGGTCGGTCCCGCCGACGGCGGACCAGAACGTGTCCAGCTCGAGCACGACGCGAGGGTCGAGATGATCGGCCAGGATGTCCAGGCCGCAGCGCCCGTCGAACACCGGGCGGGCTTCGAAGTCGTGGTTGTGGTAGCCGACGCGCACCCCGTTCGCGGCAGCGATCCCGGCGAGCTCGCCGAGCCGCTCAGCAGTGGCCTTGATGTCGTCCTCACGCGCCCAGTGCTCGCGGTCCCAGTGCGGGTCGATGACCGACTGCACGCCGAGGGCGGCGGCGGTGGCGAAGATCGCGGCGGGATCCTCCGCCCCGAGCAACGAGACGTGCGCCGAGGGGGCGGTCAGCCCGTGCTGGGGCAGCAGCGTGCGCAGGGTCTCCGCATGGTCCATGAGCCCGTA
Source organism: Brachybacterium sp. AOP42-C2-15 (assembly GCF_052377065.1). NCBI lineage: Bacteria > Bacillati > Actinomycetota > Actinomycetes > Micrococcales > Dermabacteraceae > Brachybacterium > Brachybacterium sp. AOP42-C2-15. The sequence goes on along the minus strand of NZ_JBQSWK010000007.1, from coordinate 146,539 downwards.
GGGCTCGACGGTGGTGAAGCCGATCTCGGCGAGTCGCCGGAGCGTGCTCGCGGGGTCAGCAGCGAAGGCCTCGCGCACGCTGTAGAGCTGAACGGAGATCTGCACTGCTGCTCCTAGAACCGGACGGTGAGGGCCGGGGGGATCGGTGGTGACGGCTGGGTCACAACTCTATGTCGGAGATCACGTGGCGGCAAAGACGAGGGCCGCGCATGCCCCGGGCGCCCGAATGCTGGACACTGAAGGGGTGAAACGACATGTGCGCGCGTGGATGAGGGCCGAGGTGGCCGCCGGGACCGACATCGCCCTGCTGGTGGCTGTCTCCGATGCTCCTGCTGCGGAGGAGTCGCTGCAGGTTCTCGCCGACGGGGTCGACCACCCCGTCACAGAGACCCGCGACCGCTTCGGCAGCCGCCTGCATCTGGTGCACGGCCTCCCGGAGGGCGCAGTGGAGTTCGTCTATGACGCCACCGGCGTGGGGGAGGCCCCCGTGCCGCAGAGCGACGAGGCGGATGCCGTGCTGCATCTGCGGCCCTCGCGATACTGCGAGGTGGACGAGTTCGATCGGATCGCGGCGGAGATCGTCGGTGAACGCACCGGGGATGCCGCCGTGCAGGCGGTGGTCGACTGGGTGCACGAGCATCTGGACTATGTGCCCGGATCGAGCACCATCACGGATTCCGCGCGCTCGACGTACCTGGCGCGTCAGGGGGTGTGCCGCGACTACGCGCATCTCACCGCGACGCTGCTGCGCGCGAGCGGGATTCCCGCCCGTTGCTCCTCCGTCTATGCACCGGGGCTCAGCCCGATGGACTTCCACCTGGTGGTCGAGGCGCTGGTCGAGGATTCGTGGCAGGTGGTCGATGCGACTCATCTGGCTCCCCGCGCCTCGATGGTGCGGATCGCGACCGGTCAGGATGCGGCGGACACCGCCTTCATGACCACCCTGGCGGGCAACGTCACCCTCAGCGGCATCCAGGTCACCGCGGTGGTGGATCCTGGACTGCCGCACGAGACGCCGGGGGAGCGGCTCCCGCTGCGCTGACGCTCGCCGCTTCGCGACGCGCTGCTCAGGCCTCCGGGGACCGTGAGTCCGCAGGTCCGTTCGGCGAGTCCGGCCCGCTCGGCGAGTCCAACCCGCCGGGACTCTCCGGCGTGCTGGGCGTCTCCGAAGCGCTCGGCGTCTCGAGATCGCCGGGGTTCGCTGGACCGTTCAGGGGCTCCTGGCCGTCGGCCGCTCCTGGGCCGTCAGGGTCCGAGCTGCTCTTGCCGTCCTCACCCTCCGCGTCGAAGCTCGCGAGGTACTCCTCGACCTCCGCGGCGATCGCGTCCGCGGTGGGGACTTCGGCGCCGGCACCGGAGGTGATCATCCGATCGAATCGCTTCTCGAGGCCCTGGACCATCTCCTGCAGCTGGGGCTGAGCGTCGATCTGTGCCGCCACCGCCTCGCGCACCGGCCCGGCCTGGGTCTCGAGCGCGTCCAGCGGCAGCTCCGGTCCCTGCTCCTCGGTGATCGCACCGAGCAGGGCGATCGCCACGTCCGGATAGGTCATCTCGTGCAGGTACTGAGGGACGTGCACCGTCAGCCCCACCACCTCATGGCCACCTTCGGAGAGTCGCATCGTCAGCAGCGCGGTGAAGGGGGCGCGCAGCCGGAAGGTCCCCGGCATGGTGCGGCGCACGGTGATGGAGTCCGGGTCGCCGGCGAAACGGGTCACGGGGAGTTCACGGGTGTGGGGGACTGGTGCCGGGAACCCCTGCAGCAGCAGGGTCCGCTCGATGCCGAGCTGCTCGACCACGATCCGCAGCGCGTTCGCGACCCGTTCCCACTGGAACGACGGCTCCGGACCGGTGAGCAGGAAGAAGGTCTCGCCGTCCGGTGCGGTCACCTCGTGCAGGAGGATCTCCGGCTTCTCGTAGTCCGTGAAGTGGTCGAGCTGGAGGGTCACCTCGGGGCGTCGTCCCGCGTAGTCGAACACCTGGTCCATGTCGAGCCGGCCCACGACGCGGCTCGAGAGGGCGTTCAGCAGCTGATCGTCGACCAGCCGCTGGGCGTCGCCGGCATCGCTGTAGGCGCCGAGGGTGACGAGCAGGGTCCGACCGCGCAGGGCGCGCGAGTCGACGTGACGCTCGTAGCTGAACAGGGTCGTCGGATCCATCTTGACCTCCAAGGCGACGGGCCGCGGGAAGGCGGCGCGGGTGACTACTTCTGCAACGAGGTCCGCGGCGGGCCTATTCCATCCTGAGCGGACACATCACGTGACCAGCGCCACCGAGTCGATCGCGAGGCGCAGCGCGAGCGCCCCGGTGACCACCAGGAACACCACCCGCACGAACCGTGAGCCGAGCCTGAGCGCGAGCCGGGCACCGAGGTAGCCGCCGGCCAGGTTCGCCAGCGCCATCACCGCTCCGAGGATCCACCACACCTCGCCCTGCAGCCCGAAGACCAGCAGGGCACCGAGATTGGTGGTGAGGTTCGCGAGCTTCGCGTGGACGCTCGCCTCGAGGAAGCCGTACCCCAGCAGAGCCACCATCGCGATGATGAAGAAGGTGCCGGTCCCGGGCCCCAGGACGCCGTCGTACACGCCCACCGCACCGCCGATTCCGCCCGAGCGCAGCACATGGGCCCGGCCCTGATGCCGCGGCTCGTGCACGAGCCCCATCGCGGGCCGCAGCAGTGTGTAGGTGCCGACGCCGAGCAGAGCGAGCAGCACGATGGGCGAGAGCCACTCCCGGGGGAGGAACGAGGCCAGGCCCGCGCCGAGGGCGCTCCCCGCGAGGGCGCACAGCACCAGCGGCACAGCGGTCGCGGCCACGGGCGTGATCCGGCGGATGTACGTCCAGGAGGAGATCGCCGTACCCGCCGCAGAGGCGACCTTGTTCGTGCCCAGCACCGCGCCGGTGGAGGCGTCGGCCGGCAGGGAGGTCAGCAGTGCCGGCAGCTGGATCAGCCCACCGCCGCCGACGACAGCATCCACCCATCCCGCCACGAACGCGGCGCCGATGAGCAGCACGAGCGTGAGGGCGGAGAGCTGGAGCAGCTGATCGAGCAGGGGCACCGGTTCAGTGAACACCGGTTGCCGCGCGGGGGACGAATCAGTCCGCTCCCTGACAGACTGGTGACATGCGAGCAGTGATCTGGGACCTCGGCGGCACTCTGGTGGACACATATCCCGATGTGGACCGCGCCCTCGCATCGGCGCTCGATCCGCAGCCCGGTGAGGAGCTGCTCCGCGAGGTGGGGCAGCTGACCCGCATCTCGAGCTCCCACGCGATCAGCACCCTCGCCGCCAGGCACCAGGTGCCCGAGCGCCGGCTGCGCACCGCCTACGAGGCGACGAAGGTGCACTGGCAGCAGCATCCGCCGGCGGTGATGGCGGGCGCCCATGAGCTGCTCGCGGCCGTGCACCGCGCGGGCGGGCTGAACTTGGTCGCGACCCATCGGGAGCGGGGGAGCGCCACTGCGCTCATCGAGGCGCTGGAGCTGCCGGTCGACGACATGGTCTGCGCTCCCGACGGCTTCGCGCGTAAGCCCGATCCGGCGATGGTGCTGGCTCTCCTCGCGGGGCACGCGCTCGCGCCTGAGGAGTGCCTCGCGGTGGGGGACCGCCCCGGCGACGTCGAGTCCGCTCGGGCCGCCGGGGTGCGCGGGGTGCTGTTGGAGACCGCCGGCATCGCCCTCGATGCCGGGGACTCCGAGCGGGTGACCTCCCTGTATGCCCTGGGCGCGCTGTTCGGCCCAGCGGTCCAGTGACACGGGGAGCGGCCCACCCCCGCAGGCTCCTTCCCGCTGACCCCCGCAGGGAGGCGGGGGATCCCCTCAGACTCCCGCCAGGTCCCCTGAAATCACTGGTCACCACGGGAGCATGACCCTACCGTGAGGTGATCGGCGCGGCATCGAGCGGCGTCCGGCGGAGGGTCGTGGAACCGTGCTGTGGCGGATGGCGAGAGGAAAGCTGCGCGAGGAGCGCGCGGTGATGACGACGCTGGCCGGACTGATCATGCTCTCGGTCCTGCTCGCCTGCGCCGGCACCGGCCTGATCACTCGCCTGGTGGGCAGCGGCGACGCCCTGATCGAGCGGGCCGATGCCCCGCACCTCGCCCAGCTGCACACCGGCGACGTCGATGTCGACGAGATCGCCGACTTCGCCGCCGACCGCCCCGAGATCACCGCCCACCAGGTCACGCCCCTGCTCGGGATCGACGGCGCGCAGCTGTTCTTCGACGGGGCCAGCCAGTCCAGCAACGTGCAGCAGAACTCCCTGGTGGTCCCGAGCCATGAACGAGATCTGCTGCTGGGCCTGCAGGACCGCCCGATCATCGATGTCGAGCCCGGCACCATCTGGCTCCCGCTGCTGTATGAGGACTCCGGCCTCGCCGCCGGTTCCACCGTGACTCTCACCGCCCCGGACGGCTTCCGCCTGGACCTCGAGGTCGCGGGATTCCTGCGCGATTCAAGCATGGGCCCCGCGATCGCCGGTTCCAAGCGGCTCGCGGTGAGCGCCGAGGACCTCGCCGCGGTGGCCGAGCACACCGGGACCTGGGAGCACCTGATCAGCTTCTGGGTCCAGGACCGCTCCCGGGACCTCACCACCGTGCGCGCCGCCTACCAGGAGGCGGGCCTGCCCGCGGCCGGCCCGTCGGTGGACCGCTCGGCGTTCATACTGTTCACCGTGTTCGCCGAGGGCCTGGTCGCGGCGCTGGTGCTGCTGGCCGCCGGGATGGTGCTGGTGATCGGGATGCTCACCCTCCGCCTCGCCCTGCGCACGGCGCTCGCGCGGGACCGTCGCGAGATCGCGGTGATGACCGCCATCGGGATCTCCGCCCGCGACGTGCGCACGCTCCACCTGCTCGTCTACGGCACCCTCGCCGGAGTCGCGGGAGCGCTGGGACTGCTGGGCAGCATCGCGCTCGAGCGGGTGCTCTCCTCGGGGCTGACCCGCTTCCTCGGCGAGACCGGGGGAGTCCGCGTAGTGATCGTGCCGGCCCTGGCCGCGATGCTGCTGGTGCTCGGAGTGCTCGCCATGGTCGCAGGCTTGCTGCGCCGACTTCGCCGCATCGGGCCGCTCGAGGTGCTGCGCAGGAGCGGCTCGGTCGGCGACGCCGCTGGACCGGGCCGCCTGCGCCTGCGCCGCTCACCCCTGCCCGTCGGCGTGAGCCTGGGGCTGATGTCCCTGCTGGGCCGCGGCAGCTCAGCACCGCTGCTGGTCACGGTCTTCGCCGTGTGCACCCTGCTGGTGATGGTGCCCACCTCGATCGCCACCACGCTGTCCTCTCCGCAGTTCTCCGCGTACTTCGGACTGGGCGCGGCCGATGTGCGCATCGATCTGCCGCACACCGGGAAGGACAGCACCGACCGGTTCGAGAGCGCCCGCCGCACGCTCGCCGACGACGCCCGCGTGGCCGAGCACACCGCCCTGGTCACCACCCGGCATCTCGTCGAGACCGATGAGGGCGAGGAGCTGGGCCTGGCCGTCTCCAGCGGGGACCGCTCCGCGACGCCCGGCATCTACACCGAGGGACGAGCGCCCCGGAGCGAGGTGGAGATCGCCCTCTCGCTGCTGTCGCTGGCGGAGGCCGGGGTCTCCGTGGGGGACCAGCTGCCGATCCAGGTCCAGGGGCAGTGACAGGAGCTGGAGGTGGTCGGCTCCTATCAGGACCTCACCAACGGCGGGCGGACCGCCAGGGGCATGCTGCCCGCGGAGGGCGAGCAGGTGATCGGGTACGTGCTCGGGGCGGCCCTGACCCCGGGCGCTGAGACCGCCGCTGTCGCCGAGGATCTGTCCGCTCAGCTCACTGACGCCCGGGTCTCGGAGACCGAGGTGTACCGGTCCCAGCTGCTGGGTCCGGTGGCGGAGCGGATCAGCGTCGCCGCGGCGCTGGCCTCGGCGGCGGCGGTGGCCCTGGCCGCACTGCTGGCGGTGATGATCTCCCGACTCTGGCTGGCCACCGATGCTTCCCCGCTCGCCGTCCAGCGGGCGCTGGGTGCCTCGCCCCTCACGCTGCGCGCCCCGTACCTCATCCGGATGCTGGTCACCCTGCTGCTCGGCCTGGTCGCCGGTGCCGCACTCTCCCTCACCCTGGGACAGGGACTGTTCAACGTCCTGATCGAGGGGATGTTCGGGGGGATGGAGCATCTGTTCCAGGGCACCAGCCGGATCGATCTCGTCGTCGATCCGCTGCTGACCGGAATCGCGATGCCGCTGCTGCTGGGCACCATCGCCACGCTCGCCACGCTGTGGACCTGCCGCCGGCTGCGCACCGCCGACGTGCGCGCCCAGACCACGGAATGATCCCCTCGGAGGAGACCGTCATGACCACCACCCTCAGCACCACCGGCCTGGACGTTCCGCTGCTCGAGGCCAGAGGAGTGACGCGCCGCCTGCAGCGGACCACCATCCTGCACGACATCGATCTCACGGTCGCGGACGGGGAGTTCCTCGCGGTGATGGGCCCTTCCGGCTGTGGGAAGTCAACCCTGCTGTACACGCTCAGCGGTCTCGAGGACCCCACCGACGGCAGCGTGCTGTGGGCGGGGGAGGACCACAGCACGCTCGACGGGAAGGCACGTTCGCGCCGCCGACTGCTGGAGATCGGCATCGTGTTCCAGCAGTTCCATCTGCTGCGGAACCTCTCGCTGCTGGACAACGTGCTGCTGCCGGGGCTGCTCGCCCGGACCGAGCAGCGCACCGTGCTGCGCACCAGAGCCGAGCAGCTCATGACGCAGCTCGGCGTCGACGATCTCGCCGAGCGTGGAGTCGGTGAAGCCTCCGGTGGGCAGCTGCAGCGGGTGGCTCTCGCCCGGGCACTCATCAACCATCCTCGGTTGCTGGTGGCCGATGAGCCGACCGGAGCGCTGGACTCCGCAGCCACCGAGGAGATGATGGATGCCCTTGCTGAGATCAGCGCCGAGGGGACGACGATCGTGCTGGTCACCCATGACGCCCAGGTCGCGCAGCGCGCGCACCGGATCATCGCCCTGGCCGATGGTCGGATCAGCGGCGACCGGCCGGCTCCTGGGAACGGCTGACGTCCGGGAGCACCGCGGGATCCAGTCGCAGGACCCGTGCCACGGGATCGCGCTGGATCAGGCTCAGCACTGAGGCGAAGGCGACCGCGATCCCGCTCATCTCCAGCAGCTCTTCGAGCATCGTGCTGTAGATATAGGCGTTGTTGACGATGCCGTCGTTCCCCACCAGGATCCGCCCATTGAGGGTCTCGACCGCGACCGCTCCGGCGAGGAAGAGCGCGCCTCCCAGGAACAGTCCGTTGCGTGCACGTGAGGGCAGGGAGAGGACGAGGCGGAGCAGCAGGAGGACGATCACCAGGGCGATCGGGGCGCCGAGCAGCACCCAGGAGAAGCCGATGGTGACGGGCAGATGCTCCGCGATCAGGTTCCCGGGCACGTCCAGCCGTTCATGCACCTCGAGGTACTCGTCCACCGAGGCGAACAGGGCGACGACTGCCAGCAGCCACCAGGACCGGCGTCGGGCTGATCCCGTCACGGCGATCATCGCGGCGAGGACGCCCAGCAGCAGCCACAGTCCGGAGTTGTACCAGGTGGCCATGTTGTACTCGCGGCCCACATCGAAATACCAGAAGACGGTGTGCAGGTTCTGCGAGAGCAGCCCGGTGGTGCGCTGATGCGCGAGCAGGAACAACAGCGCGATCACGATGATCATTGCGGCGACCGCGATCAGGCGGAGGGCGACCCGGTACTGGGACAGCGGTCTGAAGCCCGCGGGCGCGGAGGGCGAGGTGGACATATCGGGAGTGTATGAACTTTCGATGAGTTCGGGGTGAAGCCAGGATGTGGACGCTCTCATGCGTGTCGCGGGGGAGCAGGGCACTACCGTGGGAGCCATGGCGATCATCTACCGTGCCGAGCTCAGCCCCAACAAGACCGAGATCCTCCACGACTTCCTGTCCTCGCGTTCCTGGGGAGAGACCGGTGAGCTCGTGCTCCTCGGCGCCTACCGCTTCGACGACCCCGAGGGCGAGGTCGGCGTGGAGTGCCATCTGGTGCGCGTGGGGGAGACGACCTACCATCTGCCGCTCTCGTACCGACCCCTCCGGGTTGACGGTGCCGACGAGCATCTGCTGGCCATCATGCAGCATTCGGTGCTCGGTGAGCGCTTCGTCTACGACGGCCTGGCCGACGAGACCGCACTGGACTGCTTCCGGCGCGCGATCTGTGGGGAGCAGCAGCAGGCGGCGCTCGACATCTATGACGAGGACGGCACGCTGAGCGAGACGCTTCCGCAGAGCGTGACGCTCAGCCTCGAGGTCGACGAAGGCGAGCAGCCGCCGACGGGGGATGAGCTGCTGGACGGCGCGCCGTTCACCATCGCGCGCACCCTCGGTGATCTCGACGGCGCCGTACGGCTGCGTGCCCGCTGGTCCGGCGGCGACGGCGTCGTCGTCGCGTACTGAGCACCGCCCGCAGCTCAGCCGGGGATGTCCACCAGCGTGAGGCAGAACGGGTGGCCCACCGGATCGGCGAACTCCAGGCAATGCTCCGCATCGGCAGTAGCAAGGGGATTTCCGAGGGTCCGGCGGTCTGGCGCCACCGTCGCCTCACCGCTAGGGTCACGTTCATGGAGATGCTCGGAGCAGCTCAGATCGCCGCAGCCCGCCTGACGGACTGGTGCCAACTCGCCCAGGGCCTGCACGCCCGGTATCTCATCGACGACTTCGAAGCGGGAGCACGTTTCCTCGTGGCCATCGGCGAGGTCGGCACCGAGCTCGGCCATCAGCCTCGAGTATCGATGGACGCCGGTCATGTCGATCTGAAGCTGGTCAGTGACGACGCGATCTATCGGGACGGAGAGACTGAGCACGTCGTCCAGTGGGTCACCCAGAGGGACCTGGACCTGGCACGGCGCATCACCGAGATCGCTGCGCTCCACGATCTTCGCGCCGAGGTGGCTGCGGTCAGCCACATCGAGCTCGGGCTCGACACCCAGAGCTCCGCGATCATCGCCCCGGTATGGGCAGCGCTCCTGACCGGGGACCCTGCGGCCCAGGGCCGCGGGACACCGAGCGACGAGGTGCGAGATGCCACGGGGCGGGTCCCGAATCTGTGGTTCGGGGACGGGCAACAGGCGGGCGAGCAGCGGTTCCATCTCGAGGTGTACGTGACCCCGGAGGTCGCGCCGCAGCGGATCGCGGCGGCCGTGGCCGCCGGGGGGACTGTCGTCGATGACAGTCAGGCGCCCTCGCTCGTGGTGATCACCGACCAGGACGGCAACAGGGGAGTCGTGTGCGCTCCGGCGCCGATCGCGGGCACAGGGGACTGACATGCCCGAAGGGTCGTCGTACCGCATCGAGCCGCTGGACATCCGCACCTGGCCTGCCTTCGAGGCTCTGGTGCAGCGGCACAACGGCATCTTCGGCGGCTGCTGGTGCCTGTACTTCCATCCGGCCTGCGAAGGGCGCGGCGAGAGCTTCGAGGGCAATCGCCTGCTGAAGAAGGCTCACGTCGAGCAGGGGACAGCACACGCTGCGTTGGTCATGGACGGCGAGGAGGCGATCGCCTGGGCCGAGTACGGCACCCCGGAGGAGCTGCCGACGATCCATCATCGCAAGCAGTACGACGCCACCAGCACTGCGGCGCCGGACTTCCGGATCACCTGTGTCTTCGTCGACAAGCGGTATCGGCGCCACGGCCTGACCGAATTGGCGATCACCGGCGCGCTGGGGCACATCGCGGCAGCCGGCGGCGGAACGGTCGAGAGCTATCCTCACGACCTGACGCATCAGACGAAGAAGATGTCCTCGTCGTTCCTGTACAACGGCACCCGGCGCCTGTACGAGCGGCTCGGCTTCACTTACGACCGACCCAAGGGGCTGAAGAACTGCGTCATGGTCATGACCGTGGAGCCAGCGTGAGCTGGACTAGACACAGGACACAGAACACAGAACCGTCAGGGGAGCACTCTCTGCGCGTCACTCCAGGCCCACTTTACATAACGTGCATTATCGGCGGCGCATGAAGGGCCTGGCCGGGCATGTGTCGGCCGTGTCGCCGCACCACTGACACTTCAGGCGCACTACCTACAAGGTGTCGCCCACGACGGCTTCGTCCAGGATCCCACTGAGGCCGTCAGGAACATCGACCCTCGGCACAATCGACGGCGTTGCACCGACAGTGACGAACCTGCGCCAAAGCTCGGGGATCCGGGCATCCGGGCCATCGAGACAGCATCTGAACACTGAACTCAGGAACACATCTTTCGCACGCTGTATCGCCCGCTTCGGGAGACCTTCTCCGTGCAGCCCTGATCTCCGCACGCTCCTGGCGACCTCTCCCCCGGCACTCTCTTGTAAAGTGCTTGCGACCTGCAGGTTTGCTGCATCGTCGCAGGTCACGGCACAGCTCTGCTCGACGGGATTCTTTTCGCGCGTCGATCGGATGCCGCAGGCCGACCCGCATGGGCGTCACGGACTTTTCCTGCAGGTTCCTCGAGGGTCTTGTGCTGCGCGGCGCGCAGCACCAGTTCACAGAGAGAAGACCGACCAGCAGATCGCGTCACGACTCCCCTGGTCCTCGAGCACGAGCTCCCGGACCGCTGCCGGCAGGCGGGCGCGCTGCCAGTCCCGCTCGCCGCACAGTGCGTCGTCGCCGGAGGCGCTGCGCACCGCCTTGAGCGCATAGGCGGCAGCACCCAGGTCATGCTCGGCGACGTGGCCCACGCAGGCGGCCTGCCCGGCGGCATAGGCGGCGAAACGGGCGGCACCGGGCAGCGGCCGGGCGGCGCCCATCGCGTGCCCGCCCAGCGTCCGGGCCTGCATCATCGACATCTCGCCGTCGGCCCAGGCGCGCGCCGCGACGATCGCGTCGCGGGGACGCGCGTCCCCCGGCTGGACGGTCTCGAACAGCGCGAGCACGTGCTCGGCGCATTCGGCCGCCCAGCGAGCCAGCAGCTGATGGTGCTCGTCACGCAGGGTCCCTCCGCGACGGATCGTCACCATCCGCGGATCACGCACCTCGGGCAGGATCATCACTGGCTCATCTCGCGGCCGATCCGCTCAGGCCGCGACGGTGTGGGGGTTCGCGGTGCCGCTCCCCCGACCCGCCAGAACGAAGAACGTCGCCGAGATCAGGCAGCCCACCACCATGGTGATCGCCATCGGCAGCGAGGAGTGCGTACCGGCGATGCCCACGAGCGGCGCGGCGATCGAGGCGGAGAAGGAGAAGCCCAGGCCCAGCATCGCCGACCCGGTGCCGGCGAACTCGCGGGCCTGGTCCGAGGCGAGCGCGCCTCCGTTGCCGAAGATCATGCCCTGCGGCGCGACGGTGAAGAAGAAGGCCGGGAGCACGATCCACGCCGGGGTGTCCAGGAACAGGCTGCCGATCAGCAGCGCGAAGCTCGCGAGCGACACCACGATCAGACCCACGCGGATCAGGGCCCGGGGGTGAATGGTGCGGGTCAGGCGCGCCGAGAGGAGCGAGAGCACCATCATGCCCACGGAGTTGATCGCGAAGCTCACCGAGTACTCACTGGAGGAGAAGCCGAGCATCTCCTGGACCACGAAGGACGAGGCGGAGACGTAGGCCATCAGCGCGAATGCGGAGAAGGCGTTGACCAGCAGGTACGCGACGAATATCCGTCGGCGCAGCAGCGTGCGCACGTTCCGCAGGAAGGTGCGGAAGCCGCCCGAGTGCCGTCGGGATACCGGCAGCGACTCGGGGATCAGGAAGAGCACGCCGAGCAGCGAGACCAGGGACATCGCGGCGATCACGACGAACACCTCCCGCCACTGGCCGACCAGCAGGATGAGCCCGCCGAGCAGCGGGGCGACGATCGGTGCGACGCCGCCCACGCCCTGCATGATGTTCATGATCCGGAAGAGCTCCGGGCCGTCGGTCATGTCGATCAGCACCGCGCGGCCCAGCACCATGCCGAAGCCGCCGCCGATGCCCTGCAGCACGCGCATCACCAGGAGCATCTCCACGTCCCCGGCGAGGGCGCAGCCGATCGAGGCCACGAGGCACAGCACGATGCCGATCAGCAGCGGGATGCGGCGGCCCATGCGGTCCGAGAGCGGGCCTGCGACGATCTGTCCGCTCGCGGTGCCGAGGAAGAACGCCGTGATAGTCAGCTGCATCATCGAGGCGGTGCTGCCGAGCTCCTCGGCCACCTCCGGGAAGGCCGGGATGTACATGTCGGTGGCGAGCGGGCCGATCGCGCTGAGCGTGGTGAGCACGAGGATCACCATCGCGGTGACCTTGCTGCGGGTGCGGCTGAGCTGCTCTTCGTCGGGGAGGCGGGCCATCTCGTGGTCCGCCGGGTCCTCGAGCACGGGGATCGCACCGGTGATGGTGGGGATCGCACCGGTGATCGTGGGGATGGACCCAGTGGTGGTGGGGATGGATCCGGTCGCGGTGGGGATGGATCCGGTCGTGGTGGGGATCGAGCCTGTGGAGGTCGGGGGCTCTTCGCGAGCGTCCTCGCGGGATGTGTCGTCGGCGGCGGGTGCCACGGAGGTCCTTTCACGGAGTGCAGACGTCGGGCCAGGAGGATCTCGGCGATCCTGCCTGGCCCGATCAGCAATCCTATAGGCGCGTCCGCGGCCCCGTACAGGTCCTCGGCACGCGCGCGCCGTCACACGGCGGGCTTCTCCCGCGCGGCCAGCCCCGCCTGGTAGCTGGGGTCAGTGCGCTTCATCCAGCGGATCACTGCGGAGGTCACCGGGATCATCGCGTACTGCACTGCGACCTTGTACACGAACCCCAGGATCGTGTACTCAGCCCACTGCTCGATGCTGGTGATGCCGATCGCGACCGAGGCGATCGAGCAGAAGATGATCGTGTCCACCAGCTCGCCGAGGCCGCTCGAGGTGAACAGCCGGGCGATCAGGCCCCTCTCCCCCATGCGCCGCTTCATACGGGTCACCACGAAGGAGTTCAGGCTCTGCCCGGCGAGGAAGCCTGCGAGCCCGGCGAGCACCACGATCCAGACCGGCCCCAGAGCCAGTTCGAGAGCTTCCTGCTTGGCCAGCCCGTAGGCATCGGGGAACGGGGGCAGCGCGATGATCACCTGGTAGCTGATCGAGGCCAGGATGCTCACGGCGAAGGAGGTGATGATCGCGCGGCGCGCGCTGCGGGCGCCGTACAGCTCGGTGATGATGTCGCCGAGCACATAGGCCAGGGGGAAGAGGAAGAAGCCACCATCGGTGATGATCTCGAAGCCGGTGCCGGGGATGGTTCCGAAGCTGACGCCCTTGGCAGCGCCGATCCCTGAGAGCACGACCACGGTGACCATGGCGGCGAGGAGTATGTCGAAGTGAGAGCTGCCCCGGTCGGCGTAGACGGCGCCGGCCGGGCGTCCAGAGTGCTGGGCGGAGGGGGTGGGGGGTGTTTCAGTGTTCACCGGGGCAGGGTACACAGTGGGCCGGACCGACACCACGCGGGCCGGGCCAAGACCACGCGGTCAGGGCTCGGCCCGGCCGGTGCGATGGAGTCCGGTGGAGGCTCAGATGCCGTCGGCGCCGTAGTCGTACTCGCCGACGAAGCGCGCGAACTGCTCTTCGCTGCCGTGCCAGAGGTTCGAGTCGCCGGCGAAGGGGCCGGAGTCCGAGTACTGCCACATCTCCCAGCCCCACCAGCGGCCCGGCAGCGTGCTGGGGCGGGAGGAGGAGTAGGAGGCGAGGAAGAGCGGGGAATTCTTCGGGGTCCACTCCCCCACCACGTCGTTCCACCAGTGGAGGTTCGTGTACAGCACCGGTCGGCGACCGGTCTGCTCACGGTAGTGATCGGAGAAGCCCACGATCCAGTCGCGCATCTCCTGCCGGGAGAGACCGTAGTCGCGCGGCAAGCCGCTGTACCCCTCGAAGTCGACCATGCCGGGCAGGGTGACGCCGTCTTCGCTCCAGCCGCCGCCGTTGTTGAGGAAGAAATCCGCCTGCTCCTCGGGGCCTCCGGAGTCGGGGCGCGCGAAGTGGTAGCCGCCGCGCACGAGGCCCGCGTTCCCGGCACCGGTGTACTGGTGATTGAAGGCAGGGCTGCGGTAGCTGCGGCCCTCGGTTGCCTTCACGTAGGCGAAGCGGGAGCCGAGCTCGGCCTGGGCGGCCCAGTCGACCTCCCCCTGCCAGCCGGAGACGTCCTGGCCGTAGATGCCGGCGGCATTCGCCGCTGGGGCTGCCAGCGCGGCCGTGCCGGCGCCGAGGGCCGCGGCGCCGAGGACCCCTCCGCGCAGGACGGACCGGCGCGAGGCACCGACGGGATCGGCGGGAACGGGAGGAGGGGTGAGATGGCGTGGTCGATAGGACGACATGGCGTCTCCTGGGGAAGCGGGGAAGCTGGGGAAGCAGGAACAGTCAGTGCGACGACCGTCACACCGCCGCCACCGTACGCGGAACCGCTCCCCCATGGGGTCCGCAGCTGCAGAACTCGGCGTGTCGCGACGAATCGGGCAGACCGCGCCGAAGCGGGCCCACAGCCGTGTCCCGGCGCTCAGCCCTCTCGGGGCACTCAGTCCGCGCGCGGCGCTATGAAGGCCTGCAGCGTGCCCAGGATGGTGGTCGCGGCGAGCTCGGTGACGTCGCGCTGCTCCATGTGCTCGCGCAGCATGAGGTCGATGAAGATGCCGATCAGCAGTTGCGCGAGATCCTCCGGCGCCAGCAGTGCGCGTGCCCCGGTTGCCTCGAGCCGCATCGAGAGCATGGCGCCGATCTCGTTCCGCAGCCGTTCACGCTGCACGGCGAGCTCCACCCGCATCTGCTCGTCCCGCAGCGAGTGCGCGATCGCATCGGAGTAGAGCAGGTACCACTGGCGGCCGAAGGGTCGGATCCCCTCGAACACCGCGAGCATCACGTCGGCATCGTCAAGGTCGGGAAGGCGCTGGGAGTTCTGTGCCGACGCCTGGGTCACCGCGTCCTCGACGGAGCTGTTCGCGATGCCGATGAGCTCCGCGGTCACCTCGTCGAACAGCGCGGTGAAGACCTCCTCCTTGGTGGAGAAGTTCGAGTAGAAGGCTCCGCGGGTGAACCCGGCCGCCTTGGCGAGGTCGTCGACCGTCGCGCCGTCGACGCCCTTCTCGACGAAGACCTCGAGCGAGGCCCGCACGAGCTTCGCGCGCGTGTTCTCCCGGCGCCGGGTGCCGGCGGATTCGGGCAGCGGCTCGAACAGATCGCTCATGGCTCCTCATGGGGATGCGGTGGGACAGGTTGCGGCAGGGCAGGGCGGGTGGGATGACTCTCACCCCGGTGATGCTCAGGGGACGTTGATGTCCGTGAGGACCAGCCGATACTATCGCACCGATACGTTCGTGTATCGAATGCGTGGGCGTCTCCAGTGGGGCGGTCCGACGTCTCCCCCTGCTCGTGCCCGTCCTGGAGGTCGCGTGTCCTCGTCCCTGTACCGCCTCGGTCGTCTGATGGCCTCCCTGCGCTGGAAGATCGTCGGCGCCTGGGCCGCGCTGCTGCTCATCGTGGGCGGCCTCGCCGTCGGCCTCGGCGGCACCTTCGCCACCGACATCCAGATCCCCGGCACCGAGGGACAGCGCGGCATCGATGCCCTCGCCCAGCGCTTCCCGGAGCTGGGCGGCACCGCCGGCCAGGTGGTGCTGGTGGCCCCCGACGGCACCACGGTCGATGAGCATCAGGACCAGATCGAGACGCTCATGGAGGAGATCGCCGCCGTCGACGGCGTCGCCGCCGCCCCCTCCCCCTTCGACGAGCTCTCTCCCGGCACCCGCACCGAGGACGACACCGCGATCATCGCCCAGTTCCAGATGGAGCCCTATGACGGCGAGTACCCCGCGGAGTCCATCGCCGAGATCACGCAGCTGATCGAGGAGGCGGAGACCCCGTCGCTCGAGACCCACGTCGGAGGCCAGGTGCTCCAGAGCGCCGAGATCCCCTTCGGCGCCGGAGAGGTGATCGGCGTCATCGTCGCGCTGCTGATCCTCGCTATCGTGTTCCGCTCGCTGGTCCCCGCGGTCATCCCGATTATCACCGCGATCGTCGGCGTCGGCGTCTCGATGCTCGCCCTGGTCGCACTCTCCGCCGGGGTCGAGATCCCCTCGGTGACCACCGCGCTCGGCGCGATGCTCGGCCTCGCCGTCGGCATCGACTATGCCCTGTTCATCCTCTCGCGCCACCGCGACCAGCTCAGCCAGGGCGATGACGTCCACGAATCGATCGGCAAGGCCCTGGCCACCTCCGGCAGCGCCGTGATCTTCGCCGGCCTGACCGTGATCGTCGCGCTGGTGGGCCTGTTCATCACCGGCATCCCCTTCCTCACCGTGATGGGCGTCGCCGCAGCGGCGACCGTTGCCCTGTCCGTGGTCGTCGCCCTGACCATGCTCCCGGCGATGATGGGGATCCTCGGTGAACGTCTGCGCCCGCGCAGGATCCGCCGGGCCATGGCAGAACACGGCGGGACGCTGCCGGCCCCGGAGCCGGACGCGCGACCCCGTCGGAGCTTCGGCCGCACCTGGGCGCGCCTGGTGACCAAGGTGCCCGCGCTCACGATCCTGCTGGTGATCATCGGCGTCGGCGCCCTCGCGATCCCGATCAAGGACCTCGAGCTGGCACTGCCCGATCTCGGCACCGAGCCGCAGGGCACCTCCGCCCGCGACACCTATGACCTGGTCGCCGAGGAGTTCGGCCCCGGCTACAACGGTCCCCTGCTGGTCACCGCCGACATCATCAACACCACTGATCCACTCGGCGTGGTCGACGAGCTGGAGAGCGACATCGCCTCCCTCGACAACGTCAAGGAGATCCAGATGGCGACCCCCAACCGGGGTGCCGACATGGCGGTGGTGGTCGTGGTCCCCGACGGCGGGCCCACCGACCAGTCCACCAAGGACCTGGTCGCCGAGCTGCGCGGCAGCGCCGACGGCTGGGAGGACGAGCTGGCGATCTCCGAGGTGACGGTCACCGGTGCGACCGCCGTCGGCATCGACGTCACCGACAAGCTCTCCAGTGCTCTGCTGCCCTTCGCACTGTTCGTGGTGGGCCTCTCGCTGATCCTGCTCGCCCTCGTGTTCCGCTCCATCTGGGTGCCCATCAAGGCTTCCGTGGGCTATCTGTTCTCGGTCGCCGCGGCCTTCGGCGTGACCTCGATGGTGTTCGAGTACGGCTGGTTCAACGGACCGCTGTTCGTGCACGTCAACGGCCCCGTCGTCTCCTTCATGCCGATCATGGTGATGGGCGTGCTGTTCGGCCTGGCCATGGACTACGAAGTCTTCCTGGTCTCCCGCATGCGCGAGGAGTTCGTGCACACCGGCGATGCCCGCGGCGCGATCGAACGCGGCTTCACCGCCAACGCCCCGGTGGTCACTGCCGCGGCACTGATCATGGTCGCGGTGTTCGCCGGCTTCGTCACCTCCGGCTGGTTCATGCTGCAGCCGATCGCCGTGGCGCTCGCGGTGGGGGTGCTGGTCGATGCCTTCGTGGTGCGGATGACCTTCGTCCCCGCAGTGCTCGCGCTGCTGGGACGGCATGCCTGGTGGCTGCCGGGATGGCTGTCCCGCGCGCTGCCCACGGTCGATGTCGAGGGCGAGGGGCTGGCCGCGGTGCTCGAGCACCGCCGCTGGACCGAGGAGCACGGCGAGCACGCGCTGCGTCTGGACCAGGTCGTCGCGCCTCTGCTCGGTGCCTCCGGCACCGTGGGTCCGCTCACCGGCTCCATCGCCCCGGGCACCCTGCTGGTGGTGCGCGCGCCCGACGACGCCGCCCGCGCGACCTTCCTCGCGCTCGCCGCGGGTCGCCACACCCCGACCTCCGGCATCCTCGCCGTCCACGACCGTCTGGCCCCTGACGACCTCGGGGCGATCCAGGGACGTGCTCACTGGATCGGCGCCGGCGCACCTGTCGCGCACCGGCTGGTTGAGATCGACGGCCACGGCATCGGCCGGGCGGTGATCGTCATCGAGCAGATCGAGGACCTCGCCCACGCCGCCGCCGTCAGCGACGACACCCTCATCGAACGCCTCGACGCACTGCTGGAGAAGGGCGCCACGGTGGTCGTCGGCTCCCGCACCGACCGTCCCGTCGACGCCGAACGCCACCTGTTGGGGAGCCTGCGGGATCCGCGCCGCTTGCTCGCCCTGTCCGTCCAACGCTCCACCGCATCGTCTCCAGACACCGCGTCCTCCCTCGAAGGAGCCCTCGCATGAACCGCCTCACGCATCCCCGCACCCTGATCGTCGTCCTGGTGCTGCCGCTGCTGGTGGCCGCACTGGGCATGTGGGCGCTCAGCGGGCGTGTGGACCGCCTGGACACGGTGCCCGCCGCAGTCGTGAACCTCGATGCGGGCGCTGAGATCGAGAACGCCGACGGCGAGGTCCAGACCGTCCCCTTCGGCCGACTGCTGGCCGGGTCCCTGACCCAGCCCGGCACCGTCGAGGGGCAGGACACCCCCGACACCACCGGCTTCGACTGGCAGCTGACCAGCCAGGACGATGCCGCGCAGGGCCTCCAGGACGGCACCTACTCCGCCGTGGTGGTGATCCCGGAGAACTTCTCCCAGGATCTGGCCACGATCGGCACCCCCGAGGCCACCCAGGCGATCCTCGAGGTCACCACCAACGACGCCAGCGGCCAGATCAACGCCCTGGTGGGCACTGCGGTCGCCGAGGCGTCCGCCTCCACCATGGGTGGGCAGATGGCACAGCAGTACCTCGACGGCCTCTACCTCGGCTTCAACGACCTCGGCGAGGGCTTCCGCGATGCCGCCGACGGTGCGCAGGACCTCTCCGAGGGCACCAGCGATCTGGACAGCGGCACCCAGGAGCTCGCCGAGGGCACCCGCACCCTGGCCGACGGGACCGAGAAGGCGGCCGAGGGCGCGCACGAGTTCTCCGGCGGGGTGTGGACCTTCGCCGACGGCACCTGGCAGGCGGCCGACGGGACCCGCACGCTCGCCGATGGACTCGACGAGCTGGCCACCGGCAGTGAGGATCTCGCCGACGGCGTCCTCGGACTGCAGGACGGCATGAACGGCACCGACGGCCAGCCGGGCCTGCTCGATGGCGCCTCGCTGCTCGCCGCCGGCGTGGAGGGCGACGGCACCGCGGAGAACCCGGGTCTCGAGGCCGGCGCGGACCAGCTCGCCACCGGCATCGAGCAGTTCGCGGACGGCGTCTCCCAGGCCGGAACCGCGGTCACGGGCGACGGCACCGCGGAGAACCCCGGCCTGGTCCCCACCGCGCAGGGCGTCGCAGAGGGCACCGCGGAGCTCGGCCAGGGCGCGCAGCAGGCCGCCGACGGGCTCGCCGGCACGCCCGAGCAGCCGGGCCTCGCACAGGGGGCGCAGGGCGTGGTGCAGTACGCCGACGGGATCGACGCCGCCGTGAACGGCGACGGCACCGAGCAGAACCCGGGGATGGCCGCCGACGCCGCGGCGCTTCAAGAGACTCTCTGCGCGCAGGACTCCGAGAGCATGGAGTGCCTCCAGGCCTCGCGGCTCGCGGCGTCCGCAGACGGCGCGTCAGCCGCTGTGAACGGCGACGGCACCGCCGAGAACCCCGGCCTGACCGCCACCGCGCAGAGCGTGGGCGACGGCGCGAGCACCGCTGCGGGCGGCGTCCAGCAGATCGCCGACGGCATCAACGGCACCGACGAGCAGCCGGGCCTGGTCCAGGGCACCGAGGGCGTGGTGACCTACGCCCAGGGCATCGCGTCCGCCGTCGACGGGGACGGCACCGCCGAGAACCCCGGGCTCACCGCGGCCGCGCAGCAGCTCGCCGCCGGCGCCCGCACCAGCGCCGACGGCGCCGGAGAACTGGTGAACGGGGTGAGCGGCCTGCATGACGGGCTGGTGCGGTATGCCGACGGCGTCGACCAGCTCGCGGAGGGCTCCTCGCAGCTCGCCACTGGCACCCGGACCAGCGCTGATGGCGCCGGAACCCTCGCCGATGGCACCGATCAGCTGGCCGAGGGGGCGACCGAGCTCGGCACCGGCGCGCAGCAGCTAGCGCAGGGCAATCAGCAGCTGGCCGATGGCTCCGGGGAGCTCGCGGAGGGCACTGAGGAGCTGGCCGAGGGCACCACCGGGCTCGCGGAGGGCACCGAGGAGCTGGCCGGCGGTCTGCGCGAGGGCGCGGACTCCGTGCCCTCGTACACCGAGGCCGAGCGCACCCGGATGGGTGAGATGGCCGCCGCTCCCGTCGGCACCGAGGTGGAGCGGCAGAACGAGGCGAACGGGGCGGATACCGCCACCTTCCCCTTCGTCACCGCGCTCGCGCTGTGGCTGGGCGCCTTCGGCACCTTCCTGCTGCTGCCGGCGCTGCGGCGCAGCCTGCTGGACCGGGCGCTGCCGATGTGGCAGGTGGTGCTGCGCTCGCTGGCACCGGCGCTGCTGATCGCGGTGGTGCAGACCGTCGCGGTGCTGTCGGTGCTCACCGCCATCGGCATCTCGCCGCTGTCCCCGCTGTCGGTGGGACTGGTGGCCTTCGCCGGGGCGGTCATGTTCGCCGCGCTGCACCAGATGCTGCTGACGCTGCTGGGCGATCGCATCGGCCGGATCTCTTCGATCGTGCTGATGGTGCTGCAGGTGGTGACGCTGGTGGGGATCGTGCCGGTGCAGACTGCTCCGGAGCTGCTGCAGTCGATCGGCTCGCTGATGCCGCTGTCGATCGTCACCCAGGGCCTGGTCCATGCGGCGCTCGGCGGGTCGCTGGTGAGCACCTCGAGCACCCTGCTGGGAATCGTTGCGTGGGCGGCGGTGTCGCTGCTGCTGACCCTGGTGGCCTCGCGCAGGGCCCGCTTCGCGCGGCGTTCCGTGCGGGTGGGCGCGGGGGCGGTCCCGGCGGCTGCCTGACGGGAGCAGTCACTGGAAGTCCCTGCTCACTGGAAGTCCCTGGACCTGCCCGCTGCGACCAGGTCCAGGGCGGTGACGTCGTCGGCGACGAGGTTCACCGCGCCGGTGCGGTTCTCCACGATGCCGCGCAGCACGATCGACCGGGCGGTGCGCAGCAGGGCCCGGTGCCGTACCCAGAACCCCTGGGAGCAGACCACGTTGAGGATCCCGGTCTCGTCCTCGAGGCTGAGGAAGGTGACGTTCCCGGCGGTCGCGGGGCGCTGGCGGTGGGTGATCACCCCGGCGACCCGGATCCGGGTCGAGTCCTCCGCCTCGCGGGTGCCGGCGATCGAGAGCACCCCGTCCCTCGTGAGCTGCTTCCGCAGCAGCGCCATCGGGTGGTCATCCAGGGTGATGCCGGTGGCCCAGGCGTCGGCGGTGGCGAGCTCCGCCTCGCTCATCCCCGGCAGCATCGGCGCCTGGGCACCGATTGCGAGATGCGGCAGGGTGCCCGGGGATTCCTGCGCGGCGGCGCCCGCGGCCCACAGAGCCTGCCGACGCGAGCTCGCCAGCGCATCGAGCGCCCCGGCCGTGGCCAGTGCCTCGAGCTGCCGAGCGGTCAGCCGCACCCGGCGGGCCAGATCCGGGACCGAGACGAACACCCCACCGCGCTCCCGCTCCCCCGTGATCATCTCCGCGGTCTCGGTGCTGATGCCGCGCACCTGATCCAGGCCCAGCCGGATCGCCGGACCGGCCGCAGCGGTCTCCCCCTGGATCTGCTCCCGCGGCGGATCCACCCGGTAGCCGTGATGCTCCTCGTCGGTCTCCAGATCGGTGCGGGCGCGGCTGCGGAGCACATCGGGCCCGCGGGTGAGCACGCCATGCCGGCGGGCGTCCGCGACCAGCGACTGCGGGGAATAGAAGCCCATCGGCTGGGAGCGCAGGAGCGCCGCGGTGAACGCGGCCGGGTAGTGGCACTTCAGGTAGGAGCTCGCGTAGACGAGGTACGCGAAGGAATACGCGTGCGACTCGGGGAAGCCGTAGTTGGCGAAAGCCAGCAGCTTGCGGTGGACCGCGTCGGCGTCCTCCCCCACGATCCCGTGCTTGGCCATCCCCTCGAACAGCGCGTCGGAGAGCTCGAGCATCTTCTGGGTGGAGCGCTTGGAGCCCATCGCGCGGCGCAGCTGATCGGCCTGGGCGGGGGTGAAGTCCGCGACGTCGACCACCATCTGCATCAGCTGCTCCTGGAACAGCGGGATCCCGAGCGTGCGGCCCAGGGACTTCTCCAGCCGCGGGTGGAGGAAGGTGACCTCCTCCTCCTTGTTCCGGCGCCGGATGTAGGGGTGCACGCTTCCGCCCTGGATGGGGCCGGGCCGGATCAGCGCCACCTCCACCACCAGGTCGTAGAACTCCCGGGGCCGCAGCCGCGGGAGGGTGGAGATCTGGGCGCGGGACTCCACCTGGAACACGCCCACGCTGTCCCCCTCGCACAGCATGTCGTAGACCGCCTCGTCCTCCTGCGGCAGGGTGCGCAGCTCGAAGTGCTGGCCGTGGTGCTCGGCGATGATCCGCAGCGCATGATCCAGCGCGGTGAGCATCCCCAGCCCCAGCAGGTCGAACTTCACCAGGCCCGCGTCGGCGCAGTCCTCCTTGTCCCACTGCAGCACGGAGCGGTTCTCCATCGCGGCCCACTGCACCGGGCACACCTCGATCACCGGCCGGTCGCACAGCACCATCCCGCCGGAGTGGATGCCGAGGTGGCGGGGGGCGTCACGCAGCTGGTGGGCGAGCTCGACCACGTCGGCGGGGACGTCCGCATAGGCGAGGGAGGAGAAGGAGCGCTCGATCCGCTTGGCGAAGGCGTCCTGCGCGCCGGGGTCGTAGCCGAGCGCCCGAGCCGCGTCGCGCACCGCGAGCCGGGCCCGGTAGGTGATGACGTTGGCGACCTGGGCGGCGTTCTCCCGCCCGTAACGGTCATAGACGTGCTGGATCACCTCCTCGCGGCGGTCGGAGGCGATGTCGATGTCGATGTCCGGCGGGCCGTCCCGCTCGGGGGCCAGGAACCGTTCGAACAGCAGGTGGTGGCCGACGGGCTCGACCGCGGTGATCCCCAGCGCGTAGCAGACGGCACTGTTGGCGGCCGAGCCCCGGCCCTGGGCGAGGATCCCCTCCCCGGCGCAGAAGTCGACGAGCTCGTGGACGATGAGGAAGTAGCCGGGGAAGTGCAGGTCGATGATGACCTTCAGCTCGTGGTCGATCTGCGCCCACGCCCCCGGGATCTGCTCGGGACGCTCTGCCGTCGGGCGCGGTCCGTAGCGCTCCTGGCCCTCGATCTCCACCAGCTCCACCAGCCAGCTGGCCTCGTCGTGCCCGGAGGGCACCGGGAATGGCGGCAGATCCGGGGCCAGCAGCCGCAGGTCGAAAGCGCAGTCCCGTCCCAGCCGTGCCGCCTGCGCGATCGCACTGGGATAGCGGGGCAGCAGCTGGGCCATCTCCTCGCCGCTGCGCAGGTGCGCGGGACGGGAGGAGAGGTGGGGATCAGCCTGGGCGAGCGGCACTCCGGCGCGCAGGGCGGCGTGGGTGTCCGCCAGGCGCTTGTCGGAGGGGCGGGCGTAGTGGGCGTTGGTGCTCGCCACCAGCGGCAGGGAGACCGCATCGAGCCCGTGGCTCTCGCGCACCAGGCGGGCGCCCTGGGCGAGCGCGTCGTGGAGTTCATCCGCCTCTCCCCCACCGCCGGCGATCAGCTCGACGGCGACGTTGCCGGGGCCGAACAGCTCCAGCAGTCGCGTGATGGCCTCCGCGGCCGCGTGGGCGGCCGCCTCGAGGTCCCCGACCTCCAGGTGCGGGGCCGCGGCCCGGGTCACCGAGCCTTTGCGGCAGCCGGTGAGGATCTGCCAGTGCCCCTCGCGGGCGAGCCGGGAGAGCTCGGCGAGCCGGTAGCGGGGGGCGGCCTTCTGCCTGCTGTCGAGGTGAGCGCGGGCGATCGCGGCCGAGAGCTGGCGGTAGCCGTCCGTGTCGCGCACCAGCACCAGCAGGTGCTCCCCCTCCGGGTCCGGCACGCCGGTCCGGGGAGCGGAGATGATCGGGGTGGTGCTCGCCGCGTCCGCCCCGGGTTCGAGGCCCAGGGTCAGCTCGGCCCCGAAGACGGTGGCGATCCCCGCCTCCGCCGCAGCCTTCGCGAAGCGCACCGCGCCGGGCAGCCCGTCGTGGTCGACCAGGGTGATCGCCCCCAGCGCCAGCCGGGCGGCCTGTGCGGCCATGTCCTCGGGGCTCGAGGTGCCGTCGAGGAAGCTGAAGTGGGAGTGGGCGTGCAGCTCCGCGTAGTCGACGGTGCGCTCAGGCCGGTAGGCGTCATCGGTGACCTGCCCGGTGTGCTCGATGACGACCGGCGGGGAGACCACCTCGGCGGGACGGTCCGAGAGGATCGCCTCGAGGTCCTTCCACGCGGGTGGGCCGAGGAACCAGCGGGCCATGCTCAGATCCCCCGTGCTGCCGCGCCGGAGTAGAGCGCGCGTGCCGCCCTGCTCGCCGTCTCTGCATCGGCGCCGCCGACGCTGCGCGCCTCATACCTCTGCTGGTTGCGCGCCCGGCGCATCTGGTCGAAGCGTCGGGCGCCCGACTGCCCCGGTGGCGTGGTCAGCACTGCTTTCAGGAAGCGACCGAGTGCTTCATGCTGCCCCGGGCCGTTGGTCGTCCGGTATCCGTAGGCGGCCAGGAGTGACTCCCCGACGTCATGCGCGGCGTCATAGGCGAGGTTGTAGCGGCTCTCGGCCCAGGTGAGGTTGTCGAGGTCATCGAGACGCCGGCGCGCCTTCTCCAGGAACAGCTCTGCACGTCTCAGGTCGACAGGCACCTGTTCTAGGCGATGTGCGGTGACGAGCGCGTTGATGACCTGGCTCTGCGCGGTCTCAAGTGGGGTCAGGGCCATGGCAGCTCTCCGAGGACGGGGACGGTGGGACTGTTCCGCACCTGGGTGTGGAACCCCGAGTCACGGTCGAACTCGGCGCGGGTGGCGATCGTGGGATTCACCGGACGGCGCACGATCTCCTCGACCCGTCCGCAGGCGTCATACACCTCATCGGGGTCGGGGGTCCCGATGACCAGGACATCGATGTCGTTCGGGGCAGGTCCGTCGACTCCTCGCATCCGGGCGGCGAAGGAGCCGTGCAGGAACGCGCTCTCGACTCCCTGGATCCGGGAGAATTCCTCCTTGAGCAGCACGACGGGTCCGGTGGTGATGAGCAGGATCTCGCGGAGCGGAGTGAAGAGCGGACTGTTCGGATCGGCGCGGAGCAGACGTGTGCGCCCCACCTGCCGTTCGGCCAGGATCCCGGCCTGGAGCAGGCGGGCGGCTTCCCGGTGCACGGTGGGATATGCCAACCCCGTCTGCTCGGCGAGCTGGGTGAGGTTGCGTTCCTCATCGTCGAGCATGAGCGCGGACAGCAGTCGGGCCTGGCCGTCCGACCGGAAGATCGGTGCAAGCAGAGGCGCTTCAGTTCTCATATAACGGAGGATATCCTCCATTATTGTGAGTCTCAAGGGGTTGATCACTGCTTCAGTCATAGAGTCCCTCCAGTGCCCAGTCGCCGGTCCGCGACAACGCGAGCACCGCGGTCTCCTCGGCGCTCGCGCCCCGCACGACCAGCTGCAGGCGGGCGGCGCGATGGCCGTCCCGGGCCCACCAGCGCTCATCGATCACCGTCGGGGCACCGTGGCCGAGCACCGGATAGCCGGAGCCGGCGCGCAGTCCCGCCCGTTGCAGGGCCGGAGCGCCGGGCGCGCTGACCAGCAGCTGAGCGGGCGGGGCGCTCAGCAGGCCGCGGGCGGTGACCACGACGGGCCGGCCGGAGGCGTCCTCGAGCCGCACCGCGGGCGGCTCGCGGAACACGGTGGCGGGTACCGGGCGCGGCAGGGAGCCGGGCCAGGGGCCGTCGCGGTGAGTGGGCTTCTCGCTGCGCCAGGGCACGAGCGTCACCTCCTCGGCGAGCAACCGCCCGCCTGTGAGGGCGGGGACCTGCACCGCGTCCTCTCCTGCCAGGCCCTGGGCTCGGGCGAGGGCGCGGGAGGCGCGCTGGGCCGCTTCCCCGGCGCTGCCCCACAGGGCGGGGGCGTTCTCCCCGGCCGGGGCGAGCTGCAGCGGGTGCAGACCGATCCGGGTGATCGCGCCGGTCGCGGGGCCGCCCAGGCGGGCGCGGGTGATCCAGCCGTCGCACTGCCAGCGGATGCGGTCCACGACATCGGCGGCGGTGAGCGCCCCGTCGTGCCGCCAGGTGCGCTCCATCTCCTCGCCGCTCTCGGTGCGGGCCACGATCCGCAGCCGGGTGCACACCAGGCCGTTCGCGACCAGCATCTCGTGCAGCTGCTCGGCCAGCGGGCGGGCGATGAAGGCCGCCTGGTCGGTGCGCACCAGCGGGGTCTCCAGCGTGGTCTCGGCGAGGATCGGCTGGGTGGGATGGTGCGCCGCAGGCGGGGTGGGCTCCTCACCGCGGGACAGCAGGTGCAAGGTCGCAACGTCGGGGCCGAAGCGGTCGGCGACGGCGGCCGACGGGAGGGCGGCGAGGTCCCCGAGGGTGGTGATGCCGAGGCGCTGCAGCAGGTCGACGGTCTCGGCGAGATCCAGCCTGCGTTCCGGGCGGGTGGCCGAGGGCTGGCCGCGATGTCCCCAGCCGGGGCCGACGGGCGCGCTGCGCAGGGTCGCGATCGGGTGCGGGGCGAGGTAGTCGGCGCTGCGCCCCTCGCGCACGATCCGCCCGCGCGGGGAGGCGAGCAGCGCAGCGAAGGGACCGTCGGCGATCCCGACGGTGCAGTCCCAGCCGGTGAGCTCGGCGACGGCGTCGAGGATCTGCTCCGCCAGGGGTCCCTCGCCGCCCTGGTGGCGGGCGGGGCCGCGGGCCGACATCAGCAGCACCCCGGGACGCAGCACATCGACCCCGGCGGCGATCGTATCCACCGCGGCGGCGACCAGCTCGAACAAGGCGGATTCGTGCTCCCGGTCCGCCTCCAGCACGAGCGCCTCGGGACAGGCGGCGCGGGCGGCGCGACGCTTCATCCCCGGCACCACCCCGGCCACCTGGGCGGCGGCCCCGGCATGGGTGACGCGGTGCTGGTCCAGCAGGATCACCGGAGCGACGGCGAGGTCGAGCACGGGCGGGGCCTCCCCCGCCGCAGCTTCTGCCTCGCTCTCGCTGCGGCGCTGGTGGCGGTCCAGCGCCGCCAGCAGCGGCCAGTCCGGGACGGTGACGGCGGCGGTGCGGGTCGCGGTGGGCGCTGCGGGGGTGGCGATCGCGAGGGGGGTCTCCGGTGCGCTCATCAGCTGGCCCTCCGCACCGGGTGCAGCAGACGCACCGGCTCCGTGCTCGCGAGGCTCCGCGCAGAGCTCTGCGTGACCTCTCTGCCCTGCGGAGCGTCCGCGATCATCCCGCGCACCTGGGGCAGCAGAACATCGGTGGTGCGATGCCCGGCGATCCCTCGCCCGTCGGCGGTGATCTCGAGGCGGCGCCTGCGCAGCCGGCCCGAACCGGTCCCGAGCCCTACCCAGCCCTGGGTGGTGGCGCGCAGGGTGAGGTCGGCGCGGCCGGGCGGGGTGGCGGCGAGGACCAGGGTGTCGGCGGTGCGGGCGCGGTTCAGCAGACTGCGCCAGAGCGCGGGGGCGAGGTCCAGGTCGGGGCCGAGCACGAGCACGCCCACGCCGTCGGCCAGGGCGGAGAGCACCTGGGGGCGCTGGTCCCCGCCCGCTGGGGCGAGCGCGAGGCGGCAGGGATCCAGGCCGGCATCCAGGGCGGAGCGCAGGCCCAGGTCGGGCATACCGGCGATCGCGCACCAGGAGTCCTCCCCCACCGCGGCGACCGCGAGGGACAGGAGCAGCGAGGTGGTCGCGGCGCCCTCGATCGCCACGGAGCTGCCCGCGCGCAGGCTGCCGCGCGGGAACAGCGTGGCAAGAGGTCCCGGGACCGACAGGCGCGTGCCGAGGCCGTCATCGGCGGGCTCCACACGGGGTCCTGCGACAGACCCTGCGACAGAACCTGCGCCGGGCCCTGCGCCTGCCCTTGCGCCGGGCTGTGTGAGGGATGGTGCCGATGACTGCAGGGCGGTGCGGTCGATCCGGCCGCCCCAGCGTGCGGCGGAGCGCTCGGCAGCGCCCAGTGCGGCCCGAGCCCGGGACAGGCGCTGCTCACGTTCTTCCCGCTGGAGAGCTGTGCCCATCGTGTTTCCTCCTTCCGCCTCTCGCCGTCCCCCTCGCACATATGTTCGAACAGGGGTTCGAACTGTACGCCTCGGAGGGGTGGGGCTCAAGGTGCCCAGGCAGTGACTTCGAACGTACATGCGAAGCCTCGGGGAGGGGTGTGACAGATGGCGACGGGGTGGCCCCGGGGTGCAGGAGGCGGGAGCTGAGGGCTGGGTCGATCCGTGTGGGGGCTGGTATACATGCCGGTCATGAGCATCAGAATCCGCCGAGCCGTCGCTGAGGATCTCGACGCAGTGCGCTTCCTCGGCTTCTCGACGTGGCCTCCCACCTATGGGCAGCTCAAGGGTGCTCGCTATGTCCTCGACGCGCTGGACACCTACTGGAGCGCGGAGGCCCTGCGTGCTGCCATCGAGGCCGGTGACATCGACGTCGCGGAGACCGCGGAGGGGGTCGTGGGCATGGCCGAGGTCGCGGAGCTCGGGGACGACCTGGTCCTGTGGAAGCTCTACGTCCTGCCCTCGCAGCAGCGCTCAGGAATCGGGCATGAGCTGATCTCGGCCGCGAAGGATCGTGCGCGGGCGCGCGGCTGCGGCTTGCTCACCGAGTACGTCTCGGAGAACTCGAGCGCCGGCAGCTTCTACGCGCGGGAGGGGTTCGCCCCGACCGCCGCCCCGTGGCCCGGGACGGTAGCCACGTGGGTTCGCTGGCACTGCGATCCTCGCCCGGCTTTCAGCATCCGTCCCGCCGCTGCGGACGACGCCCACGGATGCGCGAGCGTGCATCACACGTCATGGGTCGAGACCTACTCCGAACTGCTTCCGGCATCGCACTGGGAGACCGACACGCTCGAGCAGCGTACTGCGACCTGGCAGAAATGGCTCGACGGCGGGGTCGCCGTGACCGTCGCGGAATCCGCTGACCAGATCATCGGCTTCGCCATTGCACATACGGGGCGGCAGATCGGTCCTCATACGCCGGTGCGCGACCGAGAGCTGTATTCGCTCTATGTGCTCTCCGCGCATCACGGCAGCGGGGCCGGCCAGATCCTGCTCGACGCGGTACTGCCTGCCGACGTCCCGGCCCAGCTCTGGGTCGCCGCGGAGAACCCCCGTGCGCGCCGGTTCTACGAGCGCAACGGCTTCATTCCCGATGGTGCCCGTCACGTCGATGAGACGCTCGACCTCGCCGAGGTCCGGCTCGTCCGCTGACGCTCTGCCGCACCGCTCTTGCGCTTCCCGACCGACCTGCAGAAGGGTATCCCCGCATGGATCTGAGCCTCCGACGTGCGGAGCAGCACGACCTCCCCGCCGCGCAGAAGGCACCGACCTCAGCCAGTTCCGACTCTCGAGCGCGTGCTGTGAAACGACGCTGACGCGCGGAGCGCAGCATTCGCGGCCAGGAGGGCATCCATGGTCTCCGTGGCCAGAGCTCTTCACAAACCCCCCACCATCACCCCTCCTGAGTCGTATCGCGCCGCAGTAGCGTTCACCAGATCGGCAGATTCTGGCGCAAGGGGGGCACCGTGGAGAAGACGATCGACAGGTTCCAGGTATTGATCGCCATTCTTGCCGTGGCCTTGATCATCGGACTGCCGATAGGTCTCTTTTTCCTGGCGGTCCATGCTTTCACTGCTGCTACTTCCACTTCTGCGACCGACACCATCGACGCAGAGTGGGCTCTCGAGCAGAACTGGAAGGTACTCCCTGCTGGGGACGCAGAACTCACTGACGCGATCGAGGACAAGGATGGGTTCCACGGAGATGGACTCGCGGTGTACGTCTATGGCACGGCTGGCTCTCCATCGTGGGTCCTCTCTGACCAGGTAGGAACCATCGACGCCATTGCTTTGCACACAGCCAGCGACATCACGCAGCAGTTGGCACAAGCGCACGACGTCTCTGGGATCCCCGAACCGACGGCGTGCCGGTGGATCTCCGTGCAATCTGACGGCAGCGAATTGATCGAATGTCGCACCGCAGATCCGAACACCTTCGTCCTTGCCGAAAGCCTGATGTAGAACCACCGCTCTGGAGCACTGGCCCGACGAAACAGCCTGGGCTATCGAGGCGAGGCGGATTCGAGGTCAGTAGGGCGGGGGCGGCGGGTTCTTCCGCCGCTCGAGAGCGCGCCGTCGCGATTCGAGCTGTGCCTGGTAGCGGGTCCAGGAGTCCATGAGCTCGCGCGTCATGTACGGGCTGGCGAGGTCCTCGTTGTCACGGACGATCACGGTCACCCGATCTTGGATCGACCAGGCTGTCCGTCCCGGCAGGCCGGGGATGCACGGCAGACGGGTCGGGTCGATCAGGCCAGCGTTCTTCGCGCGGTGATGTTGCCAGCACAGCAGGTGCAGGTTCTCGATCTCGGTGAGGCCACCGCGTTCCGGATCCCCGCGGTTGTACTCCTCGATGTGGTCCGCCTCGGAGGCCCAGGAGGTGGTGCGGGTGCATCCGGGGACCGCGCAGGTGGTGTTGCGCAGACGCAGATGTTCGAGCATGGCGCGGGTCGGGGTGTAGCTCTCTGCGGGCAGCGGGAGGAAGGCGCCGCTGCAGGGATCGGTGAGCACTCGGTACCAGGTCTCGCTCTGCCCCGCCAGCTCGCGGGCCATCGCCGCGGGAATCGGGATCGTGCCCTCCAGCAGGCCGGGCTCCTGAGAGCCTCCGAGCATGGTCATGACCGGCACGGTGATGTTGAGGCGGAACCGGGGCTTGGGGACCTGGACGCCGTCAGTGTCGAGCGAGGCACCTCCCAGCAGGTCGTACTGGATGAGAGCAAGGGAGGCGGTCATCGCCGTCGCGGCGACGGTGCCGCGCGGGTCCATCGGCGGCGCCTCCCCCGCTTCCAGGGCGTGGCGCTGGGCAGCTTGCACGGCGCGGGCGGCCGAGTCCAGACGCTGGGCGAGGGCGAGGATCTCCGGAGCCGGGCCGATCACCCGCAGGCATCCGATCCCGTCGTCCCGGGTGGGCAGCAGTTCCACTCGGCGCCGACCCTCAGGGGTGACGTGAGCCGGAGTCTCCTGCTGGGATTCCAGGCGGCTGAGCAGCCGGGAGAGCCGCTGATGGAACTGCTCGGTGGTGAGGGTGGTGGGCCAGAGAGATGCGGCCGCATCCACGTGCTCCATCTGGCGTGGGGTGAGGTGGCGGGTGCGACGCAGGATGCGGTCGAACCAGGCGGCGGGGTACTCCCCACTTCCCAGGCGGATGAGCGTGCGCGGGAGCTGAGTGACTGCCACGTGGGCGTCATGGAGGATCCGGTCCGCGACCGTCCGCGTGCAGCGCAGAGCCAGAGCGACGGAGAGGAGTTCGGCATCAGCGACGTCTTCGTCGTAGCCCTCGCTCTCGGTGTCGTGGAATGACGGGGCCAGGGCCGTGAAGCGGGCGGCGAGGCGGTGGCTCTCCTCGATCGCCGCGGCGTGGACCTCCCGCAGATGCTCGGGGAGGACTGGGGCTGCGGGAGTGGGGTCAGAGACTTCCGCAGGCGTGTGATCAGCTGCCGCCGTGGACGCCGCCCGGATCTCTGGGAAGGAATTCCGCCGGGTGGAGTCCCCCTCCGCATCTTCCTCACCGAACGGTTCGTTCGCACCTTCGCGAAGATCACCCATCGCACACCTCCTCCCCCTCGATATGGCGACAGCAGTCCCGACCAGAGAAAGAGATCTGCGGGACAGTGCTGCGACTCAATGAAATGCCGTCCCATTATTTTATCGAGGCTCATTGCTGCAGCAAGAGGTTCTCCGAAAATGTGGATAACTCGCGGTGGGGAGGAGAGAATCCGCCACATGTCGTGGATGAGCCGACGGTGGAGGACAAACTCTCCGCCTACCGAAGTACGCCGAGGCTGCGCAGGACGCCGGCCACCCATGCGGCACCCTCAGGCCGCTCCTGCATGGCCCTCCGCCCCCGCCCCGATCCTCCGATCCCCCTCGAGGCCCCTCCCTGGAGAACCTCATCGAGAACCTGCCAATGGAATATCGCGACCCCACCCTTTCGAAGAAGCGATCGGGACGATAACACACATCACAGGGATGCCCGAGGGGTGACGCAAAGAATGCGCACAACACAGATACAGCGCTACTCTCTGCAAATGCAGAAGAATTCGCGAGGTCCTCGAAGTCCGTCTATGGGAGCGAATCTCATCGCTCCCTACGCCTCCGCGGCCTCGACGCTGCGGGCTTCGTCCGCGATGCGCACGCTCGCGCTCCTGACGGGGGTCAACGCGCTGGGCAATGGGCTCTTCGCGACGATCAGCATCCTGTTCTACACCCAGCATCTCGGCTTCTCGATCGGCTTCGTCTCGGGGATCCTGGTCCTTGCGACCGTGCTCGCGATCGGGGGTGACCTCGTCAGCGGCAGATTCTCCGATTCCGCGAGCCCGAAGCCGGTGCTCCTGGCCGGGCTCGCACTCTCCGCGCTCGCCACCGCACTGCTGCTGGTGGTCTGGGATGAGGCGAGCTTCGCCCTCGTGCTGTGTCTGATCAGTCTCGGGCAGGGACTGTGCATGTCCTCGAACACCACCCTGATCCGGCGCATCGCCCGCGAGAATCCGGCGCTCGCCCGAGCTTCGTTGAGGTCACTGCTCACCCTCGGGATCTCCGCCGGCGCCCTGCTGGCCGGGCTGGTCCTGGCAAGCAGCAGTGCGACGGCGTTCCGGATCGCGATCCTCGGCAATGCGCTCAGCTTCGTCATCGCCGCCGTCATGCTGCTGCGCATCACGGTGCCGCCCGCCCCTGCCGGGGCTGCGGGGCGGCCGCGCCCGGTGCTTCCCGATCGACGGTTCGCCGTGTTCTCGCTCGCCAATGGTGCGATCGGGATCTACCTGCACGTGCTGTCCTTCGCGCTCCCTCTGTGGGCGGTGATCCATCACCCGGAGCTGATCTGGGTCGTCGGCGTCCTGGTCGCGCTGAACGCTCTGTTCACCGCCGCCTTCCAGGTGCCGGCCAGTGCGGGGATCGTGAGCGTCGGTGCGGCGAGCAGGCCCCTGGTCATCGGCGCGCTCTGCCTGGCGATCTCCTACCTGTTCTTCCTCTCCGGCTGGTCATCATCGCCGGGTGTGCTGGTGCTCGTGCTGATCCTCTTCCTCGCTGCGCACACCGCAGGAGAGGTGCTGTACAGCGCCGGCACGATGGAGCTGCTCTTCCGGCTGGCGCCTGCGCAGCAGCAGGGTCAGTACGGTGCGTTCTACGGGATCAGCAACGGGCTGGTCTCCTCCGTGGCGCCAGCGATCCTCGGCGCCGCGATCGCCCTCAGCGGCGGGTGGGGATGGTGGATCCTCGCAGCGGCGACGATCCTCCTGGCGCTCCTCATCCGCGCTGTGAGCAACGGCGCGGACCCACAGGATCCTCCCGGCACGATCGATGCGTGACCGTCCGGATACGGCGAGGTCAGGAGGTGAGCTGCTCCGGGGCGTGCTGAGCTGCCCATGCCGCCCAGCCCGCATAGCTGCCCTCGAGCTCGACCACCTCGAAGCCGGCCCGGCGCAGGGCGGCTGCAGCCACGGCGTTGCGCACGCCGGACTGGCAGTAGGTGACCAGAGGGCCGGCCTCCGGGGCGGGCAGGGCATCCTGCTGGAAGAGGACCTTGCCGGCGTTGAGCTGCTGTGAGCCGGGGAGGTGGCCGTTCGCGTGCTCGGTGCGGTTGCGCACGTCCAGCAGCAGGGCGTTCTCGTGCTGGGCGAGGAAGCCCCCCAGGTCCGCCGGAGTGACCGTCTCCGGGACGGCGCGCGGCAGGCCCTCGAGCGTCGGGGTGTATCCGGCGATGTGGTCGATGCCCACGCGCACCAGATGGTCACGGATCTCGCCGGCCGCGTCGGCGTCCGGGGCGAGCAGCACCAGGGGCGTGTCCTCGGCCTCAGGATCATAGGCCCAGGCCCCGAAGCTCGCGGCCTTGGCGGCGCCGGGCACGGTCAGCGCGCCGGCGACCGTACCTCGATGGATCTCAGCCTGCGGGCGGACGTCCAGGAGCACCATGCTGCCGTCGTCCAGGCCCTGTGCGATCTGCGCGGTCTCGAGCTTCGCCAGCGGCGGCCGCTCGCCGAGCGGGGCCGGGCCCTGGACGTTCTGGCGCTTCATGCGGGCGAAGTAGGCGTGGGCGTCGGGCTGACCGTCGAGCAGCTCATCGATGAAGCCCTGCTCATCGTCGTTGGCCAGATAGGGCGCCCACCAGGCGAATCTGCGTTCATACCCGACGGTGGTCGAGGGCAGTGCCCCCAGGGCCTTGCCGCACGCGGAGCCCGCACCATGTCCCGGGAAGACCTGCACATGATCGGGGACGGTGAGGAAGGAGTCCTTCAGCGAGGCGAACAGCTGCTTCGCGCCGGTGAAGCGGGTGTCCTGGAAGCCGGCGGCCTCATCCAGCAGGTCCGGCCGGCCCACGTCGCCGGAGAAGACGAAATCGCCCGTGAGGTAGTAGCCGGGCTCGTCCGTGACGGCACCGTCGGTCACCAGGAAGGACAGGTGCTCCGGGGTGTGGCCCGGGGTATGGCGCGCGGTGATGGTGAGGTTCCCGAGCGTGAGGGTGTCCAGATCGTGCAGGACCTCGGCGTCGAAACGGTAGGTCCAGTCCTCTCCGCCTTCACCGGAGACGTAACCGGTCGCGCCGGTCGCGGCGACGAGCTCGCGGGTGCCGGAGAGGAAGTCGGCGTGCACGTGGGTCTCGGTCACGGCGGTGATCCGCAGGCCGTGGCGGGCAGCGAGGTCCAGGTACTGCTGGACGTCGCGGCGGGGATCGACGACGAGCGCCTCTCCGCTGGCCTGACAGCCGATCATGTAGCTGGCCTGGGAGAGGTCCTCATCGTAGATGCGCTCGAGAAGCATGATTCCTCCTGCGGTTCAGAAATGGACGGTGCTGCGCGGGTCGGTGACTGCGGTGACTGCGGTGAACGGCGGCGGCATTGACTGGAACTGCCGGTGATCAGGCCAGGGACAGGAACATCTTCTCCAAGTCCTTCTTGTCCAGGCTCTCCTCCGGGTTCTTCAAGCACTGCTCGAGGCCGCTGGCGATGATCGCGAACCCTGCACGGTCCAGTGCCTTGGACACCGCGGCGAGCTGGGTGACCACATCCTTGCAGTCGCGCCCCTCCTCGAGCATGCGCACGACGGCAGCCAGCTGCCCCTCGGCGCGCTTGAGACGATGAACGGTGGGGGTGAGCTCATCGAGATTCAGCTGCACGGAAGCTCCTGATGGTCGGGTATCTCGACCGTATACCCCAGGGGGTATCACGCTCAACCCCCTGTCGAGGACTGGCGAGCGGCGGCCGGACGGCCCACGGCGGAGCCACCGCAGACAGGCAGGGGCCGCTGCGCAGCGGTGTGGCAGAGTTTCCTGCAGGGCCATGAACAGCCCGTCCCGCTTGAGCGAAGGAGCCTCCGCATGCGCGCACTGATGCTGCACGAGAAGAACCGGATGTCGATCGAGGAGGTCGAGCCCGTCGGCGCTCCCGGCCCAGGACAGGTTCGGATCAAGATGCACACCGTCGGCATCTGCGCCTCGGACGTGCACTACTGGACCGACGGCAAGATCGGCCCCTTCGTGGTCGAGGCGCCGATGATCCTGGGGCATGAAGGCGCCGGCACCGTCGTCGAGGTGGGCGAGGGCGTCACCCACCTCTCCCCCGGTGACCGGGTCGCGATGGAGCCCGGCGTGCCCGATCCCAGCTCCCGTGCGGTGCGCGAGGGCAACTACAACGTGGATCCCGGCGTGCAGTTCTGGGCCACCCCGCCCGTGCACGGCTGCCTCGTCGACGAGGTCATCCATTCCGCCGCCTTTACCTTCAAGCTTCCCGACAGCCTCAGCTTCGCCGAGGGTGCGCTGATCGAGCCGTTCTCCGTGGGCATGTACGCCGCGACGAAGGCCGGGATCAAGCCCGGCGATGTCGCCGCCGTCGTCGGCGCCGGGACCATCGGGATCATGACCGCGATCGCCGCCCGCGCGGGCGGCGCGAGCACCGTCTTCATCTCCGACGTGCTGCCGCAGAAGCTCGCGCTGCTCGACGGGCTCGAGGGCATCGTCACGGTCGACGCCACCACGGAGGACCTGGGCGAACGGGTCCGCGCGGAGACCGGCGGCTGGGGCCCGCAGGTGGTGTTCGAGGCCACCGGCGCCACCCCCGCCTACAAGAAGCTCTGGGAGCTGCCCGCGCCGGGCGGCCGCATCGTGCTGGTGGGCATGCCGGTGGATCCGGTGCCCTTCGACATCGCCACCGCGCAGAGCCGCGGCATCTCCCTGGAGACGGTGTTCCGCTACGCGAACGTCTACCAGAAGGCGATCGACCTCGCCGCGACCGATGCCGTGGACCTCTCCCGCTTCGTCTCGGAGACCTTCACCTTCGAGAACTCCGTGCAGGCCTTCGAGCGCTTCCTCGAGGGCCGGCCGACGGATGTGAAGCTGCAGATCACACTCTGATGCCCCGCCTGCGGGTGCTGCTGGACCTCGACGGCACGCTGGTGGACCGCCAGCGTGCCTTCGAGGACTGGGCGCGGTCCTTCCTCGTGGAAGTCCGAGCCCCGGCGGCGGAGCTGGAGTGGCTGCGGGCGGCCGACGAGAACGGGTACCGCCCGCGACCCTAGCTCGCCGCGGCGATCGTCGAGCGGCTGTGCCCCTCTTCCCAGGCATCCGAGATCGAGCAGCGCCTGCAGCTCGAGGTGATCGAAAGCATCACCTGCTACCCCGGGGTGCTCGATGCGCTGCGCGTTCTGCGCGACGGGGGTGCTGAGCTCATCCTGGTCACCAACGGGACCGTTCTCCAGCAGAGCGCGAAGATCGAGCGCACTGGGCTCAGCCCGCTCCTGGGTCGAGTGGTGATCTCCGAGGCGGTGGGGGGTGAAGAAGCCGGATCCGAGGATCTTCGCGCTCGCTGTCGACGGGCTCGAGAACGGCATCGAGACGTGGATGGTGGGCGATCATCCGTCGGCCGATATCGCGGGTGGCCGCGCGGCCGAGTTCTTGACTGGCTGGGTCAGTCATGGGGAAATCTGGCCGCACCCCTGGGAGCCGACGTTGAGCGCATCGACAACCAGGGAGATCCTGTGGACCCTTGCCGCATGACGTGGGAGTGCTCCGCGGACGCCTCTCTCCGGAGGCGCCAGGAAGGGATAGTCTCAAGAGCTGATTTGCACCCCCATAGGAGCTGATGATGTCCGCCTCTCCCGTCACCGTCGTGCCCGCCGTGCGTCTGGCACCCGACGCCCCCGCCGCCGCCACGACGCCGGACCAGTCCCCGGTTCAGTACGCCGTGCACGTGCTGCACGACAATCCCGAGTGGCTGCCACCGTTCCGCCGGGCCTTCGAGGCTGAGGGCGTGCCGCTGGTCGAATGGCGACTCGGCGAAGGTCACCTCGACCTGGACTCCGAACCGCCCCGCGGAGTGATCTGGTCGCGCCTGAGCGCCTCCTCGCACACCCGCAACGCCCCGCTCGCCAAGGACGCCGCCCGCTCGATCACTGCCTGGGCCGCCTCCTGGGGTCGCCGCGTGGTCAACGGCCAGCACGTCGCGGACCTCGAGGTCTCCAAGATCCTCCAGCACGCCCAGCTGCGTCGCGCCGGCTTCGACGTACCTCGCACCCTCGCAGTCTTCGGGAGCGACAGACTGATCGACGTGGCCGAAGGCTTCCGCGCTCCGTTCCTGACCAAGCACAACCAGGGCGGTAAGGGGCTCGGAGTGCGTCGTTTCGACGACCACGCCACTTTCGCCGACTACGTGCACGGCGACGAATTCGAGGACGCCGCCGACGGGATCACCTTGCTGCAGGAGCTGCTGGTCGCCGACGAGCCCGCCATCACCCGTGCCGAGTTCGTCGGCGGTGAGTTCGTCTACGCGGTGCGGGTGGACACCTCCGGTGGGGCCTTCGAGCTGTGCCCCGCTGAGGCCTGCGCCATCCCCGGCCAGGACGACGCGGCGGAGCCGATGTTCCGGATCCGCCCTGAGGTGACCGCAAGTACGCCTCTGATCCGCCGGTACCAGGCGCTGCTGACCGAGCTGGGTATCGAGATCGCCGGGATCGAGTACATGACGACGGTAGACGGCCGTACCGTCACCTACGACGTCAATACCAACACCAACTACAAACCCGAGGTCGAGGCATCTCTGGAAGTCTCTGCCGCCCGGCACATCGCCCGCTACCTGGGTTCCCTGCTGAACGAAGAACGAGAGGCAGACGAGAACTGATCCCGGGACGTGGATGGTGGGAGATCGTCCCTCGGCCGGCGTCGGCGGCGCACGAGCCGTCTGCGGACGCGACGATCCGGTTCAGGCCGACTTCTTTGACAGCATTTAGAGGTTGTCCGATGAGTAACAGCGTTCAACTGTTGTCTAAATGCGCATACTGGGGTGCGTCATGGAGAGCTAGCCTCAAGCGATGAGCACCTACGACGACACCCGGCGAGCCTGGGACGACGCGTCCTCCAAGCATGTGCGGGAGTACGCGGAACTCCTCGAGCAGGCCCGCATCGCCCGGCTGCTGCCGGTCGAGGACGAGCTGCTGCGGCCCCTGATCGGCGACGCCGAGGTGCTGCATCCGCAGAGCGGTCACGGGCTCGACGACCACGCGCTCCTCCGACTCGGAGCTCGCAGCGTGCGCGGCCTGGACTACAGCCTGACGGCGGTCTCCGCTGCGCAGCGCCGGGCCGACGAGCTGGGCGTCCCGTGCCGCTACGAGGTCGCCGAGCTGCCGGACACCGGGCTGCCCGGGCAGATCGCGGATCTGGTCTACACCGGCAAAGGCGCCCTGATCTGGATGGAGGACCTCGACGCCTGGGCGGCGGAGATGCATCGACTGCTGCGTCCCGGCGGGCATCTGTTCGTCTACGAGGCGCATCCTCTGGTGCCGCTGTGGGCCTGGGACCACGACGAGGCGCGGGTGCGAGAGGACCGCAGCTACTTCGCCGCGCACCACGTCAACGACACCTTCCCGGCCCGCGGGGCGACGGAGCATCAGCGGACTTTGGCCGAGATGGTCATGACGGTGCAGGGCGCCGGCTTCGAGCTGCTGCATCTCGCAGAGCATCCCCAGCCGTTCTGGATGCCCGAGGACGAGGATGCGGCCGCCGCCTGGGACGGTCGGCTGCCGAACGCCCTCAGCCTGCTGGCGCGTCGGAGGAGCTGAGCGCCGCCCGGCGCTGCCAGAACACGACGGCGCTGGCCGCGGCGACGTTCAGGGAGTCCACTCCCCCGGCCATCGGGATCACCACGTGCGCATCGACTGCATCCAGCGTGGCGGGCTTCAGCCCGTGGCCCTCGGCGCCGAGCACGAAGGCGACCTTGCGGTCCGGGCCCAGATCCACCTCGTCGAGCGGGATGGCGCCCTCGGTGAGGGCCATCGCGAGCACATCGAAGCCGGCCTCGTGCAGCAGGTCCACGCCTTCGCGCGGCCAGGCGTCCATGCGCGTCCACGGCACCTGGAAGACGGTGCCCATCGAGACTCGGATCGAGCGGCGGTACAGGGGGTCCGCGCACTGCGGGGTCACCAGCACCGCATCGACTCCGAGCGCGGCGGCGGAGCGGAACATGGCGCCGACGTTCGTGTGGTCCACGATGTCTTCGATCACCGCGACAGTACGCGCGGTGCGCAGCAGCTCGCGAGCCGTCGGCAGCTCGGGCCGCTGCATCGAGGCGAGCGCCCCACGGTGCAGGTTGAAGCCGGTGAGCTGCTCGACCAGCGATTCCTCCCCGGCGTAGACGGGCACGTCAGGGAACTGCTCGTAGAGCGGGGCGAACTTCGCGAGCCACTTCTCGTTCATGAGGAAGGAGCGCGGCGCCATCCCGGCCTCGATCGCCCGGGAGATCACTTCGTAGCTCTCGGCCATGAACAGGCCCCGCTCCACCTCGACGCGGGAGCGCAGGCGGACGTCGGTCATGCGCAGGTAGTCGTCCAGCGCCGGATCTGCGAGGTCGGTGACCTGCTGCAGCTGAGGGTGCTCCACCACCGGGTCAGTTCAGGGAGAGCGAGCGGGCGGTGTACCGCTCGCCGCGCTGCTCGACGATCAGCGGCAGGCCGAACGTGCGGGTGAGGTTCTGGGAGGTGAGGGTCTCGCCGATGGGGCCGGCGGCGACCACGGCGCCCTCGCGCAGCAGCGCCACATGGGTGTAGCCGGGCGGGATCTCCTCGACGTGGTGGGTGACCAGCACGGTCACCGGAGTCGCAGGGTCCTTCGCGAGCCGTCCCAGGGTGCGCACGAGGGACTCGCGGCCACCGAGGTCCAGGCCTGCGGCGGGCTCATCCAGCAGCAGCAGCTCGGGATCGGTCATCAGCGCCCGGGCGGCGAGCACGCGCTTGCGCTCGCCGGTGGAGAGGGTGCCGAACATTCGCGCGGCGAGATCTCCGACGCCGAAGGCGGCCAGCAGGGTGCGGGCACGGTCCAGATCGATCTGGTCGTACTCCTCACGCCAGCGGCCCACCACACCGTAACCGGCGGTGACCACGACGTTCTCCGCGGTCTCCTCGACCGGGATGGTGTCGGCGAGCTCCTGGCTGGCCAGCCCGATCAGGGGGCGCAGCTCGAACACGTCGACCTTGCCGAGCCGCTCGCCGAAGATCTCGACGCTTCCGGTGCTGGGATGCATCCGGGCGGAGAGCAGCCGCACGAGGGTGGACTTCCCGGCGCCGTTGGGGCCGAGGACCGCCCAGCGCTCCCCCTCGTTGACCTCGAGGGAGACCGCATCGAGGATCGGCGCCCCGCTGCGGCGGACGGTGACATCGTTCAAGGAAGCTGCTGCGACGGACATGCCTCTGAGCCTATCGGGTGAGCGGCCCCTCACCTGCTCACGTGGCCGACATCCCACCCATAGACTGACCGAGCCCGACTCGCCGCTCCAGGAGGTGCTCGTGCCGCATCGGCCCGTCTCCCTGCACGCCCCCCGAGGGTCCATCGCCGCCGACGTGATCCGTGAGGGCATCGACGCCCTGCTCGCGGACCAGGATGGCGACGTCCCGCTCCAGTTCTCTCCGGAGGTGCTCGCGGAGGCGGAACGGGCCGCCGCCCAGGATCCTTCGGCCGCGCAGCGCATCGACCGCACCGAGATCCCGTTCATGACCCTGGATCCCGCCAGCTCCACCGACCTCGACCAGGCGATGCACCTCGAGCGCACGAGCGACGGGTTCCGGGTGCTGTACGCGATCGCCGATGTGCCGTGGTTCGTCGCGCTCGACGGCCCGCTGGACCATGCGGCCCGCGACCGCGGCGAGACGCTCTATCTGCCGGACCGGCGGATCCTCCTGCACCCCGAGGTGCTCTCCGGGGGCGCCGCCTCCCTGCTCCCGGACCAGGACACCCCGGCGTTCGTCTGGGTGCTCGACCTCGACGGGGCGGGCGAGGTGCGCAGCATCGGCCTCGAGCGCGCGATGATCCGCTCCGTGCAGAAGCTCGCCTACGACAGGGTGCAGGAGGAGCTCGATCAGGGCGCGGGCCAGCCGATGATGCTGCTGCTCCAGGAGATCGGGGCGCTGCGGACCCAGCTGGAGGCCCAGCGCGGCGGTGCGAGCTTGAATGTGCCCGAGCAGGAGATCGTCGCCGAGGGGGACGTGGTGCAGCTCAGCTGGCGCCGCCCCAATCCGATCGAGGACGCCAATGCGCAGATCTCGCTGATGACGGGCATGGCGGCGGCCTCGCTGATGCTCGAGCACGGTGCCGGCATCCTGCGCACCATGCCCCCAGCCGAGCAGCAGGCGGTGGACCGCTTCCGCCGCCAGAGCCAGGTGCTCGGGATCCCCTGGACCACCGAGCAGAGCTACGGGGAGTTCCTGCGCTCGCTGGACTGGCACGAGCCGACGCACCTGGCTCTGCTGAACCTGGCCACCTTCCTGTTCCGGGGTGCCGGCTATGCGGCGTTCGCCAGCGCTGCGGAGGTTCCCGAGGACCCGGAGCAGTCCGCGATCGCCGCCCCTTACGCGCACACCACCGCGCCGCTGCGCCGCCTGGTGGATCGGTTCGTGCTGCTGGTCTGCTACGACCATGTCTCCGGCCGCACCCCCTCACCGGAGCTGCTGGCGGCGATGGCGGAGATCCCGGAGGCGATGCGCGCGGCCGGAGCTCGTGCCGGTGATCTGGAGCGCAAGGCGATCGGGCTGGTGGAGACCGCCGCCCTCG
The DNA here is from genome assembly GCF_052377065.1 of Brachybacterium sp. AOP42-C2-15. Classification (NCBI taxonomy): domain Bacteria; kingdom Bacillati; phylum Actinomycetota; class Actinomycetes; order Micrococcales; family Dermabacteraceae; genus Brachybacterium; species Brachybacterium sp. AOP42-C2-15. The sequence continues at coordinate 104,526 of NZ_JBQSWK010000007.1, read as the reverse complement.
CCGCCTGGGAGGGCGAGGAGTTCGAGGGGACCGTCCTCGAGCGCCGGGAGGCGACGCAGTCCAGCAACGGGAACGGTGGGGGGAACGGACAAGGAAACCGTCATGGGAACGGCAATGGGAATAGCGGTGCCCCCACCCGCGTCGAGGTGCAGCTGACGGATCCGCCGATCACGACCTGGGTGCCGATGGACGCCGCGCCCGGCGAGGTGGTGCGGGTCCGGCTCGAGTCCGTCGACCCAGCGAAGCGCCGCGCCGTCTTCGTCGCAGCCGGAACCGACGCCGCCGATCGGGCCGACGCCGCCGACGGGAACACGGCGTGAGCGAGGCCGCCGCGGGCAGGGACCTAGTCGCTCTTCCTCGCGCGGCGGTGCTGATGCTGTGGGTCTCCGCCTACCTGCGCGGTGACATGGGGCCCGACGACGCGGCACAGATGAGCTACGGCGTGGGGCGCAGCGGCCCCAGTGGCGAGGGAGAGGACCTCTTCAGCTGGATGACGGGTCTGCGACGGCTGCCGCTCGCGCAGCTGCGACTGGTCCTGCCTGTCCCCGGCCGCCTGGCCGGTCTCGTCGGCCCTCCCTCTGCGATCCCGCTCGCGCTCGCCGCGGAGCAGGCGATCGTGGTCACCGCCGCGGGCATCGCCGACCACACGCTGATCCCCGTCCTCTCGTCCGTCGAGCATGAGGGAGGCCCGGTCAGCGCGGTCTCCTGGGCACGCGCGGCCGCGCCGGTGGGCGCCCAGGTGCCGCCGGCCGCCACCTCGGGCAGCGCACGCCAGGATCTGCTGCAGGCGCTGCAGCGGGCCGCGAACGGGAGCGTCGAGCTGGATCTGGTGCCGGATGAGCCGGTGGAGCCGGCCCGGATCCCGCCCGGGTGGGTCTCCACCGCTCTGCCTCGCCACATCGACAGCTCCGCGGCGCATCTGCTGGTGCTCGCCGCGCGCACCGTGCTGCTCACCCGCGCGGAGATCGACGAGGGGCACGGCCACACCGTGCACCTCGCCGAGGCCCTGGCCCGGCGCGGGCTGCTCGACGAGTTGCATGAGGCGGCCCGCAGTGCGCTCGTCGAAGCCGTCGAGCGGATCCTCGCCGAGCAGACCGGCTGAGCCCCGGACCCCCTGTGCGTCAGGAGCTCTGCGCGAGCACGGTCCGGTACACCTCCAGGGTGCGCTCGGCGATCGAGGTCCAGGAGAAGTGCTCGGCCGCCCGGCGCCGGGAGGCCTCGCCCATCTGCTTCGCCCGAGCAGGATCGGAGACCATCCGCACCAGCGCGTCGCGGGTGTCCGCGATGAGCTTCTCGGGGTCCACCGGGGTGCCGGTCCCGTCGGTGACCTGCTCGAGCTGGACGAGATAGCCGGTCTCTCCGTCGACCACGACCTCGGGGATGCCGCCGGTCGCGGAGGCGACCACGGGGATGCCGCAGGCCATCGCCTCGAGGTTCACGATCCCGAGCGGCTCGTAGATGCTGGGGCACGCGAAGGTGGTGGCGTGGGTGAGGATCTGGGTGAGCTCGTGCCGGGGCAGCATCTCGGTGATCAGGTGGACGTTGCCGCGCTCCTTGGCGAGCTCTTCGACCAGCGAGCTCACCTCCTGCGCGATCTCCGGGGTGTCCGGGGCGCCGGCGCACAGCACCACCTGGTAGTCGCGGGGAAGATCCCGTACCGCGCGCAGGAAGTACGGCAGGCCCTTCTGGCGGGTGATCCGGCCCACGAAGACGATCGTCGGCGCCTCGGGGTCGATCCCTCGGGAGGTCAGCGCCGAGGTCTCCGGATTCGGGGACCACGACTCGATGTCGATGCCGTTGTGGACCACGTGGACCTTGGCCGGGTCGACCGTCGGGTAGGACCGCAGGATGTCCTCGCGCATGCCTGCCGAGACGGCGATGACGCCGGCCGCGCCCTCGTAGGCGGTGCGCTCGGCGAAGGAGCTCACCGCGTACCCGCCGCCGAGCTGCTCGGCCTTCCACGGCCTCAGCGGCTCCAGCGAGTGGGCGGAGAGCACGTGCGGGGCACCATGCAGCAGCGACGCCATATGGCCGGCGAAGTTCGCGTACCAGGTGTGGGAGTGGAGGAGATCCGCCCCCGCGCAGTCCGCCGCGATCAGCAGGTCCGTCCCCAACGTCGAGAGGGCGGCATTGGCGCCCTCGAGCTCGGCGGGAGTCGAGTAGGAGAATGTCCCCTCCTCATCCCTCGGGGCGCCGAAGGCCCGCACCCGCACGTCGATGTGCGGGCGCAGCACCTTCGTCAGCTCGGCGACATGGACGCCGGCACCGCCATAGACCTCGGGCGGATACTCCTTGGTGAGCAGATCGACACGCATGTCAGGCTCCTTCTCATGGGCTCGAACGGTTTCTCATGGGCAGAGTCAGATCATCGGACAGCGCCTGGGCCGCGCTGCGGTCCGAGGGACGAAGTCCGGCGTGATGGGTGCCACTTCTGGACTATCCTCGCACCATGTCGTCCAAAAAGGTTCTCGCCATCGTTCTCGCCGGCGGCGAGGGGAAGCGGCTGATGCCGCTGACCCTTGATCGGGCCAAGCCCGCGGTGCCGTTCGGCGGCATCTACCGCCTCATCGATTTCGCCCTGTCGAATATTGCCAACTCCGGCTATCTGCGCGTCGTGGTGCTCACGCAGTACAAGTCGCACTCCCTCGACAAGCACATCGCCCAGACCTGGCGGATGAGCTCGCTGCTGGGCAATTACGTCGCACCGGTCCCGGCGCAGCAGCGCATGGGCAAGCACTGGTTCCGCGGCAGCGCCGACGCGATCGCCCAGTCCCTGAACCTGATCTACGACGAGAAGCCCGACTACGTGGTGGTGGTCGGCGCCGACAACATCTACCGCATGGACTTCTCGCAGATGCTGGACGCCCACATCGAATCCGGGAAGTCCTGCACCGTCGCAGCGATCCGGCAGCCGATCGAGATGTCCGACCAGTTCGGGGTGATCGAGACCGATTCGTCGGATCCCACCACCATCAAGGCGTTCGTCGAGAAGCCGACCGAGACCGAGGGGCTGGCCGACGATCCCAGCTCGATCCTCGCCTCGATGGGCAACTACATCTTCAATGCCGACGCGCTGGTCGAGTCGGTGACCCGGGATGCCGAGGACGAGACCTCCAAGCACGACATGGGCGGGGACATCGTGCCCTCCTTCGTGGCTAAGAATGACGCGGCCGTCTACGACTTCATCCGCAACGACGTGCCCGGTTCCACCGACCGGGACCGTGACTACTGGCGGGACGTCGGCACGCTCGATGCGTTCTACGACGCGCACATGGATCTGATCTCGATCCATCCCGTCTTCAACCTCTACAACTCCGAATGGCCCACTTTCACCGGCCACCGCAACGAGCCGCCGGCGAAGTTCGTCCATGCCGGGCCGGGCCGCGTCGGCTCCGCCGTGGACTCGGTGATTTCCCCCGGGGTGGTCGTCTCGGGTGCGCAGGTCTCCAGCTCGGTCCTGTCCCCCGGCGTACGGGTGAACTCGTGGTCCAACGTCTCCGACTCGGTGCTGATGGACGGTGTGATCGTGGGTCGCCACTGCCAGATCCATCGCGCGATCATCGACAAGGGAGTCGTGGTGCCCCCGCGCACCCAGATCGGTCTGGATGCCGCGAAGGATCGTGCGCGCGGCTGGGTGGTCACGGAGTCGGGCATCACGGTGCTCGGCAAGGGCACGGTCATCACCCCGTGACCACTGCGGCGACCGAACCCACCGCCCGCACGGCGACCGGGCTGCTGGTCTCCGACGTCGACTCGACCTTCCTCACCCAAGAGGTGATCGAGCTCGTCGCGGAGCATGCCGGGGTGCGGGACCGGGTTGAGGAGATCACCACGGCTGCGATGCGCGGCGAGCTCGATTTCGCGCAGTCCCTGCGCGCCCGGGTGGCGCTGCTCGAGGGGCTCGATGAATCGGTGCTCGCAGCGGTCCGGGGCGTGCTGGTCCCCACCCCGGGCGCGCTCGAGCTGGTGCGGCGCGCGAAGGCGGCCGGCTGGGTGACAGCACTGGTCTCCGGCGGATTCCACGAGGTCATCGATGAGCTCGCCGCGGAGATCGGCATCGATCATGTACGCGCCAACCGTTTCGAGATCACGGATGGCCGTTTCACCGGAAGGGTGTCCGGACCGATCATCGACGGCGCCGCCAAGCGCCGTGCCCTCGAGGAGTTCGCCGCGCAGCATCGGGTGCCCACCTCGCGGATCATCGCCCTGGGCGACGGGGCCAATGACCGGGAGATGCTGGCCGCGGCCGGCACCGGAATCGCCTTCCGGGCCAAGCCCGCGCTGCGCGAGATCGCCGACGTGGAGATCGACGGGGAGTCGCTGCTGGACGCCTGGCCCCACCTCGAGAGCGCTGCGAGCACCGTCACCGATCGGTGACCCCAGGCAGCTGACCCACAACAACTGACGGACCATCGTCACCCGGCCGCAGGGCCTGGGTGACGAGGGTCCGTCATGCTGATCTGCTCCGTCGGGTCGACGGAGAGCCGTGCGTCAGGGCACTTCCGGTCAGGGACGGACGATCGTGTGCAGGGTCAACGACTCCTCCTGCAGCTCGTCCCAGCTGCTCGCCACGCCGGAGAGCACGGCCAGCCCGCCGGTCGGCATGCCGATGCGGGCCTGGGCGACTGCGCCGGGATCGGAATCATCGTCGGCCAGCAGCGCGCTGAGGGTAGAGATCGTCGGCTCATGGCCGATGACCAGCGTGACCGGGTGCTGGTCTCCGATGCCGTGCACCAGTGCGAGGAGCTCGGCAGCCCCACCGGTGTAGATCTCCTCGTGGAAGGAGACCTTGCCGTCGAAGCCGGGCATCATCGAGGCCGCCGCCTCCCAGGTCTGGGTGGTCCGCAGCGAATCGGAGACCAGCACCCGGGAGACCTGCACGCTCTGCGCGGCAAGGTACTCCCCGACGAGGCGGGCCTGAGCCTCCCCCTTCTCGGCCAGGGCGCGAGCGTGATCCGGCTGGCCGGATCCGCTCTCCGCCTTGCCATGACGCATCAGGAGCAGCAGACGACTGTCGGGGTCGGAAGATGACATGGAGATGCGTTCACGCCTTACGGGATCGGTGGTGCAGGTTCGGGCTCAGTGTCCCATGCCGAGGCCGCCGTCGACGGGGATCACGGCCCCCGAGATGTACGCCGCATCGTCACTCGCTAGGAACGTGACCGCCTTCGCCACTTCCGACGGATCCGCGAAACGGCCCGCCGGGATCGCCTTGCGGTAGGAGGCCTGGAGATCCTCGGAGAGCGCCTGCGTCATCTCGGTGTCGATGTAGCCGGGCGCGACCACGTTCGCGGTGATCCCGCGGGAGCCGAGCTCACGGGTGAGCGCGCGAGCGATCCCGATCAGCCCCGACTTCGACGCGGCGTAGTTCACCTGGCCCGGCGAGCCGTAGAGGCCCACCACCGAGCTGATCAGCACGATGCGCCCCTTCTTCTTCCGCATCATCGACTTGATGACCCGCTTGACGGTGCGGAAGGCACCGGTGAGGTTGGTGTCGATGACGGATTCGAACGACTCGTCGCCCATCCGCAGCAGCAGCTGATCGTCGGTGATCCCTGCGTTGGCCACCAGCACCTCGATCGGGCCATGGGCCTGCTCGACCGTCTGGATGGCCGCATCCAGGCTCTCCCCGTCGGTGACGTCAGCGGCGACGGTCAGCGCGCCGTCCGGCCCGCCCTGCCCAGATCTGCTGGTCACAGCAACCTTGTCCCCGCGACGGAGGAACTCCTCGGCGATCGCGCGACCGATCCCCCGGTTCCCTCCGGTGATCAGGACACTGCGCGGCTCGGTGGTGGCGTCGGACATTCAGACTCCTGGGTGAGAGGTGGGCGGGGCGGATGCCCTCATAAAGGACGATGTCATGCGGTGAGGGAAACGCCTCGGCATGTGCTCGTGCTCTACGATACGGGGCGAGAGAGTGTCGGGATCCATGGGGGGTACCCGTCCACGAACATCGCCCCGGAAGGTGCTGCCCGATGGCATATCGATTCAATCCTCCGCCGAACTGGCCGATCGACGATGCCAACTGGAGCCCGCCTCCCGGCTGGCAGCCGGATCCCTCGTGGGGCCCCGCTCCCGACGGCTGGAACTTCTGGACCGCGTCCGAGCAGGCCCCGGCCCCGCAGGCGACCTCCGAACAGGCTGGTGCGGCCGACGACGACGATGCCACTCGCGTCGCATCAACCAGTGAGCAGGGACCGACCGCTCCCGCACCTGACGCCGACGACGCCACCCGGGTGGCCTCCACCGGCGAGCAGACGCCTGCCGCCGAGCAGGCTCCCGTCGTTGAGCAGGCTCCCGACGTTGAACAGGCAGCCGGCGATCAGCAGGCATCCGCCGGGCAGTACGGGTCGCTGAACCCCTACGGGCAGGCTCCCGCCGCCCAGGATGCGCCCGTGCAGGGTGCGCCCGAGCAGGATGTCGACCAGTCCGCTGGCGGCGGCTCCATGCCGCTGGCCGACGACCAGAGCAGCTCAGCCCCGGCGGAGTCCGTCGGTCGCCACGCTGCGGAGCCCGCCGCCGCCGCGGAGCCCGTTGCCGCTCCGGAGCCCGCCGTCGCAGCCGAGCCGGCTGGGACCGCTGAGGAGTCCGGCCTTGCCGCCGCGCCGCAAGATGCGTCCGCAACGGCCGTCCATGATGACGCCACCCATGTCGCGGACTCCGGGCAGCGCGACAGCGCCGCTCCCGATGCCGCCGGTTCCCACGCAACGCAGGCGGAAGGCGCCGCTGAGACTGCCGAATATGGGGGCCCCGATCTCGAGGCCGACCTCGCACAGCAGGCACCCTACGAGTCCGCGCCGTACGAGTCCGCAGAGCCCGTCGCCGCCGATGACAGCAACCACTCCGGTGAGGGCTCTCAGGGCGCCGGCTACGGCATGGCGGCCGGTGCCGCAGCCGCCGGCGGGGCTGCTGGCGCGGCAGCCGCGTCCGGCCAGCAGGATCCCTCCGGTCAGGGCTACGGGCAGGCATCCCCCAGCCAGGGCTACGGCCAGCAGCCCGCGGACCAGGGCTATGGCCAGGGTTCGCCCGCTCAGGGCTACGGCGACGGCTCCTCCGCTCCCGCCTATGGCCAGGCATCACCTGCCCAGGGCTATGGCCAGCCCTCGCCGGCCCAGGGCTACGGTCAGGCCTCGCCCGCCGCGGGCTACGGCCAGGGTTCCGCACCGGACTACCCGGGACAGGGCTCCGCCTCGGACTATCCCGCACCGGGCTACGGCCAGAACTCCCCCGGAATCGACACCGGGTCCGGCTGGACCGCGTCGACCGGCGCCGGTGAACCGCCGAAGAAGGGCATCATCCAGCGCTTCTGGTGGATCGGCTGCCTGATCGCGATCGTGCTCGTGCTCGCGCTGATCGCCATCGGCGGCATCTTCCTGTTCAGCCGCTCGGGCGGCACGGAGGCCGGTGGTGGCGGTTCTACCACCACTCAGGAGGAGGATCCGACGACGGACGAACCCACCGACGAGGAGACCACCGAGGAAGAGCCGACCGAGGAGGAGACCACCGAGGACGAGATCCCGATCCCGACCGATCTCAACACGATCGACCCGGCCGCCGAGGCTGAGGCGATCAACATCGTGGGACCCGATGGCACGGGCACCATGGCGGTCCACATGGTCTACACCCCCGGCGCGGAGCTGGAGCGAAGCTACGGAGGTGCCGTCGAAGACGCGCAGCAGGGCGACTACGTCGTGCTCACCGCCAAGATGACGGTGACCGAGGGCGAGCTGTCCATGAACCCGTTCCGGTTCGATATCCAGACCCCCTACGGCGGCGCCGTGGAGCCGGCCACCGCGAGCTTCGGCCTCAAGGGCTCCGGGACCGACGGCCCGAACGAACACCAGGCAGGAGAGGAATACACGCTCACGCTCCTCTTCGACGTGAAGCGTGCCGGTGGCAACAAGCTGGTCTTCGACTCCCGTGCCGACCAGTACTCCTGGGACGTCCCTGCGTGACCCAGCGCCAGCGCTTCAACCCGCCGCCCCACTGGCCGGAGCCTCCGCATGACGGATGGATCCCGCCGGCGGACTTCCGACCCCAGTACTCCTGGGGTCCGGTGCCGGCGGGTTGGAGGCTCTGGCTGAAGGACCAGCCCTCAGGGCAGGGCGAGGCACCGTTGCAGGACTCCGAGGATGTCCCTGCCAGCGGTGCCCGCCCGCGGTCTCGGGTGGACCAGTACCCGGTCGCCGTGCTGAACCCCGGGATGTGGACGGAGAACCACCTGCAGTCCGAGGACTATGGGTTCCCTCCGGCGAAGCCCCGCAAGCAGCGGCCGCGGCTGCGGCTCGGGGTGACGATCTCGGTCACCGCTCTGGGATTCGTGGTCGCTGCGCTCACCGCAGTCATGTTCGTGCTGCTGGTCGACTTCGCGATCGAAGACCTGCCCGGGATGATGGCGGAGGCCGCGGGGCACCTGCAGGCCGTCGCCCCGGTGACCGAGGCGGGTGCCGCGGCACCGGTCGCCGAATGACCGACAGCACCGCCCGTCGACGCATCCTCTTCAGCCGAGAGACCCTGCTGGGGCTGGTGGCTGTGCTGCTCCTGGCGGCGCTCTGCGTGCTGCTGGGCATGTGGCAGTACGGACGCTACGAGAACCGCCGTGACGAGGCGGCCGTGGTCCGCACCAACTACGAATCCGCACCGGTCTCCCTGGACCAGGTGCTCCCTGATCCGCAGTCGCCGCTGAGCACCGCAGACGTCTGGACCCCGGTGACCCTGCACGGCAGCTACTGCACCGAAGGCGACTGCGTGCTCTATGTGCGCAATCGCCAGCTCTCGGGCCAGGTCGGGTATTGGCAGCTGGTTCCGTTCCAGGCCGACGACGGCACGAGTCTGCTGGTCGTTCGGGGCTGGGTGCCGCAGCAGGCGGATTCCTCCGACCCGGCGCAGCTCGCTCCTGCACCCGAAGGAGAGCTCACCGTCACGGTGCGCCTGCGGCCCGCCGAGCCCGTACTGGACCGGGAGCCGCCCCCGGGCCAGACCCATTCGGTCAACCCCGAGCAGTCCGCCGGGCTGATGGGACTGGAGGATGGGGGCCTCGTCTCCCAGGCGTATGGAGAGCTGGCCGCAGAAGATCCGGCAGCAGAACGGCCGACGGCGCTCCCCTACCCCGACACCTCCCTGGGCCCGCACCTGTCCTACGCCGTCCAGTGGTGGGTCTTCGCGCTGTTCTTCCCGGCCGCTCTGATCTACCGCACGCGCCGGCTCTTCCAGGATCTCGCAGCGGACGAGGAGGAGCGGGACGCCGTCGGCTCCGAGCACTCCGACGCCGCGCCCGCAGCTTCCCGGACCACCCTGGACCATGACGACGAGACGGGGCGAGGCGAAGCGGCATCTGCGGCCACGCCGCGCCCCTCCCGACAGCCCACCGATCACCGTCCCCGCCGTGCGGTCCGCGCTCGGCGCCGGGGCCAGGACGAGGAGGAAGAAGATGCCCTCATCGATCAGCAGACGCCCTGAGCGTAGCAGCGACCCGAGGTCCAGGTTCCTGCCGGGCCCGAGGCCGCGACGCATCGCCCACCGCGGCCTCGCCCTCGACGGGGCCGAGAACACGATGCGTGCCTTCGAGGACGCCCTGGCGGCCGGTGCCGGCATGCTCGAGACAGACACCCGCGCCACCCGCGACGGGCTGGCGCTGGCCTTCCATGATGAGGACCTGCTCCGCGTCGCCGGTGACGAGCGCCGGATCGATCAGCTCAGCGCCCATGAGGCCGGTACGGTGCGGCTCGCCGGAGACGAGCCGCTGGCGATGCTCGAGGATGTGCTGGGCACCTTCCGCGACGTCCCGCTCAACGTGGACATCAAGGACGCCGCGGCGATCGGGCCCGCGGTCGCCGCAATTGCGCGCACCCGCAGCGCCGACCGGGTCTGCGTGGCGGGCTTCGACGGCGACGTGGTCCGCAAGGCCGTCGCCACGATCCACGCAGCCACCGGGACAACCCCGGTGCGCAGCCCCGCCCGCGGCGTGATCGGGAGCTTCCTCGCAGCCCGTGCGGTGGAGGCCCCCGCCCCCGTCATCCGCCGGATCCTCGCTCCCTACGGCGCGCTGCAGGTCCCTCCCACCTATCAGGGGATCCCGGTGGTCACCACGGCGAATGTCGCTGCTGCCCACCGCGCCGGGTGCGAGGTGCACGTGTGGACGATCGATGACCCCAGGACCATGCGGGAAATGCTGGTCATGGGCGTGGATGGTATTATCACCAATCGGGTCGATCTGCTCTCCGAGCTGCTCTCGAATAGTCCCAGCAGCATCTGAGACGCGAGGACCCCACCCGGGTCTGGGAACAGATCCGGCTCCGTGCGCGTTGGCACCTTCGAGTGCCACCACACCACCTTCGAGTGCCACCACACCACAGACCTCTCCGGACGGCACACCGTCCGGCCGCCATCCCCGGCAGGAAGCGAGAACCGCATGAACAGCCGCAGCCTCCGAGGCACCCGACTGGGCTCCCTCTCCATGGAGACCGACGAGGGCGTCCTCGCCGCACCGCGCCAGGAGTCCGTCTACGACTGCCCCAACGGCCACACCATCGTCCTCCCCTTCTCGGTCGAGGCCGACGTGCCCGCCGTGTGGGAGTGCCGCTGCGGCGCCTCCGCGCTGCTCCGTGACCATGAGCGTCCCGAGGTGAAGCCGGGCAAGCCCGTGCGCACCCACTGGGACATGCTGCTCGAGCGTCGCAGCGAAGAGGACCTCCAGGTCCTCCTCGACCAGCGCCTCGCGCTGCTGCGCGCCGGGAAGCTTCACCAGCGCCGCAACCTCTGAGACATCCGCACTGCTCACCTGAGCAGAGCGACGAGGGGGCATCCACCATGCGGTGGGTGCCCCCTCGTCATGTCCCCCGCGCTCGTCGTGTCCCCCGAGCGCGTCGTGGTCCCCGAGCTCGTCATGGTCTCCGAGAGCCAGCGCACGATGGGTGGTGTGTGGCTCCACCCCTCTGAAGTTGTAGCTCCATCCCCTCTGAAGGTGCGGCTCCATCCCCTCTGAACTGTCGCCCACGAAGCCCCCAGGCGACAGTTCAGAGGGGATGGGCGACGCGAGAGCGACAGCTCAGAGAGGACGGGCGATGCGAGAGCGACCACCCAGACCGGATGGGCGGCCCGAGAGCGACAGTTCAGAGGGGATGGGTGACGCGAGCGGGCTCGCGCACGAGACATCGAGCGCTCTGGCCCTGGATGTCCTGGCCCTGGAGTGGCACGGAGCGGTGGGGAGGCTCAGTCTTGGGTGATGATGGGCGGCGTGCTGCCGTCACCGCGTGACGGGCCCGACGAGCGGCTGTCGAGGATGATCTCGCCGTCGATGACGCCGGTGCCGGAGCGGCGGTAGAGCACCTTGCGCGCCCCCTCGGAGCCGCTGCTCAGCCCCATCGCCTTGACCGAGCGGCGCTGCACCGGGGTGAGCAGCAGGACCAACCCGATCAGATCGGTGAGGATTCCTGGGAAGAAGAAGAACAGCGCGGAGAGCAGCGTGAACGCCGGGCGGGAAAGATGCTCCTGCACGTCTCCGCGACCGCGCACAGCGCGAACTAGAGAGCGCAGGCGCACGAAGGACTGCTGACCGGCGGCGACCAGCAACGCGATGCCGACGACCCAGCCCACGGCGATCGCGAGCACGGACCACCAGAGGCTGGTGTTGATCCCGATCAGGACCAGGATGGTGAGCTCCACGAGCCCCAGCAGGACGACCCCCAGCGGGATCAGGACCCCCCAGCGCGAAGTCGAGCCGGAGCGTGAGGTCGAGCCGGAGCGCGGGTTCTGCGCGCCGTCGGCGGCTGAAGCGCGTGCGGACGCCCCCGAAGTGCTGCGCTGCTGTGCGGCCATGAAGGCTCCCTTCCTGCGGTGGCGAACCAGTTCAGCCTAACTCAGGGCCTTGCGAACCGCCTGGGCACGACGTGACAGTCCCCAGACAGTGACCTTCACGAGCGCTTCCCGCACGATTCCCGAGGACATCTTGCTGGCCCCCTCGGTGCGCTCGTCGAAGTCGATCGGCACCTCGGCGATCACCGCCCCCAGGTCGCGGGCACGTCGGGTCATGTCCACCTGGAAGCAGTAGCCCTGGGAGGCGACGTCCTCGGCGATCACTCGCTCGAGCAGTTCAGCGCGGAACACCCGGAAGCCGGCGGTCGCGTCCGAGACACCGAGTCCCATCAGGGCCCGCACGTAGACGTTCGCGCCCCGGGAGAGCACCTGGCGGCGCAGCGGCCAGTCATGCACCGCCCCGCCGGGGATCCAGCGGGAGCCGATCGCGAGGTCGGCGCCGCGTCGCACCGCCTCAAGCAGCCCGGGCAGCTGCTCGGGTCGGTGCGAGGCATCGGCGTCCATCTCCCCCAGCTGCTGGTAGCCGCGTTTGATCCCCCAGGCGAAGCCGGCGAGATAGGCGGGTCCCAGACCCTGCTTGCCGGCCCGGTGCAGCACGTGCACCGCCGGATCCTGGGCTGCCATCTGCTCAGCCCACGCACCGGTGCCATCCGGGGAGGAGTCGTCGACCACGAGGACATCCGCCTCGGGCACAGCGGCGCGCAGACGGGCCAGAGTGCCCGGCAGCGCCTCTCGCTCATCGTAGGTGGGGATGACGATGAGGGTCGGCGGCAGCGGGGCATTGGAGGGATGCATGGTCACTGTCCTCGGCGGGTGCGGGATGGTGCGGTACCGGCAGAACCGCTGCGGGCAGAGCCGCCGCGGGCAGAGGCACTGCGGGTAGAGCCGGTGCTGGCGGTCGCGGAGCGGGCGAGGGCGCGACGGTCGGTGGTCAGCGCGGACAACAGCCCCACCAGTCCCAGGGCGGAGATCACGACTGCGTTCCACGGACCTGCCGCGACCGCCGGGGTGATGCCGGTGCGGAGGGGAACGTCGGCCAGCAGCGAGCCTCGGTCCCAATGACCGACCAGGTCGATCTGGCGACCTTCCGGGCTGAAGATCGCAGAATCTCCCACGGTGGAGATGTGGACGACGCTGCGGCCGGACATCACCGCCATCACCTTCGCCTGGGCGAGCTGCTGGATCGCCTCATGGGAGTCTCCGAACAGCGCGTTGTTGGACTGCACGACGATGACCTCGGCGCCTCCATCGACCACATCATGGACGAGGGAGTCGTAGGCGATCTCGAAGCAGATCAGGATCCCCACTTTCCCCTCTCCCTGATCGAGGGCGCCCAGATCCATCACTCCGACGTCCTGCCCCGGGATCATGTCCAGGGAGACCAGGTCGACCTTGTCGGTGAGCTGGCGGAACAGCCCGCGCATCGGGATGAACTCGCCGAACGGCACCGGATGACGCTTGGAGTACTGGTAGGGCGTGGTCGCCTCGGGGGTGAACAGCACCGACTGGTTCAGCCTCTCGGTCTCGCCCACCCGCGTCTGGGTGCCGATCAGGATCGGGGCACCGGCGTCCTCGGCCGCGGAGGTCAGCTGGTCCGCGAGCACCGGATCCTGCCGCGGATCCCAGCCGGTGGAATCCTCGGGCCAGACGATCAGGCCCAGCTGGGTGCCGTCGGCCGCCGTCTGCTCGATGATCTCCCGGGTCACGGCGAGGTGGTTCTCGAAGACGTCATCGGGCATGGTGAAGGAGATCGGATCGATCTCGCCCATCGAGCCCTGGATGGCGGCGATCGTCATGGACGGCCGGTCCACCGGTGCGCGGTTGTGCGGATAGGGGACCACCACGGTCACCAGCACGAGGGACACCGCGATCGCGCAGGGCCATACGCCGGAGAAGCCGATCAGCCCGCGGCGGCGCCTGCCCAGCAGCGCGAGCACGCCGAACAGCAGCAGCTGTCCCAGCAGGGCGGTCACCAGCGAGAGCCCGGCCATCCCGATCCAGGGACCGAGGTTCAGCAGCGGGGACTCGGCCAGTGCGAAGGCACTGGCACCCCAGGACAGGCCACCCCAGGGGGCGGTGCTGCGCAGCGTCTCGACTCCCACCCAGAGCGCCGCGACGATCAGTGCGCTGGAGATGCACAGGCCTCGACGCACCATCACGGTCCGAGCGACCAGGCCGAAGAGCACGATGTAGAGGGCCTCGAACACGCCCAGTGCGATCCAGGGCATCGTACCGGCGTAGGTACTCGCCCAATGCGTCAGCGGGACGAAGAACGCGAGCCCCCAGACCAGTGAGACGAACATCGCGAGCCGTGAGGAGCGGACGAGCAGGCCCGCCCCGAGCAGGGCGATCGCCACCGGCAGCAGCATCCACATGCCGTAGGGAGGAAAGGCCAGCAGTGCGCAGAAGCCGCCGAAGCCGCCGCACAGCACAGCAACCGGCCAGGGTGTGGGTGTGAACTCGTCACGAGACTTACGGCTGCGCTCGCGCGACGGTCTCGACCGTGTGGTCGCCGTCATCCGCCGTCCTGACCGAGCCGGTCGTGGAGGATGTGTCCGTCCACCACCGTGCGCAGGGCGCGCGGGGTCCCCTGGTCCAGGTCGGGCAGGAGCGGGGTGCGGGAGCGCGGGTCGGTGGACCAGCTGTCCACCCGCTGGGCATGGGAGCGGACAGTGAGGTCCCACGGCTCCCACACCACGAAGGTCGCCGGGATCCCCGTCTGCAGGGACCCGGGGTGGCGGTTCCCGGCCACCCGCTGCCCGCCACGGGAGGCGGCGAGGAAGGCCGCGCGGTCGCTGATGCGCTGCTCGGCGGGGCTGGTACGGGCGGCGCCGCGCACCCAGTCCCAGGGATCGGCCGCCGCCGGCTCGCCCGCGGAGGCGAAGGCGAGCGGGGTGCCCTCAGCGAGCAGGTCGAGATAGTCGGCGCTCTCGCTGACCGGGGCGACGATGCGCACTCCCTCTCGGATCCCGGTGGGGCCGGGCAGCCGCAGCACGATGCCGAGCGCGGCCGCTGCGGCATCATCCGCAGGATCAGGGGCAGAGCCGTCGGCGGTCGCGGCGGCGTCCACGAAGCCCGGAGTGATCAGGCAGCCGGTCGCATCGACCTGCTGAACATCGCCGTGGAGCACGCGCGCGGTGTCCTCCGGGCCGGTCCACGCGATGAGCCCGTCCGCGACCAGCATCGCGGAGGCCTCCGGATCGCCGGCGCTGTACAGCACGATCCCGGTGTAGAGCATCGGGGCGGCGGCCTGCCCGGTCGCGGGGGTCTGATGACGGTCGTTCTCGCTCACGGGGCCAAGCTTCTCCCGTCCGCCTGGGAAAAAGCTCATCGGTCGATCTCCTGGGCCACCAGACCTCGTCGCACGGCCCTGATCGACTCGCGTGCGATGTGTCCGAGCTCGGGGTCCGCAGTGAGCTGATCGAGCAGGTCGATCACCTGGCGGCAGTGCCGCACGAAGTCCCCGGGCGGCAGATCGTTGCCCTCGAGCGCTGCGGCCAGGTGCAGACCCTGCGCCCAGCGGTGCACGATCGCAGAGATCGCGGGATCGGGGGCACTGGTGGGCGTGATGCCATATCGGCTCTCAGCGGCCTGCAGGCGCGCGGCGACCCGGGCGGAGGCCTCGAGCGCGGCACCCACGGCGGGCTCGGGGATCAGCTCCGGGGCACGATCGTCGCGGCGAGACTCATGCACCGCGGCGGAGACCACCGCGGCCAGCCCGGCGGCGGAGAGTCCCGACCAGGCGCCGTGCTCCAGGCACTCGGCGATCAACAGGTCCCGGTCGCTGAACAGCCGTCGCAGCCGCAGGCCGCTCGCCGTCGGTCGCAGTTCCGGGGTGGGGGTCGGTCGCAGCTCCGCGGAGCCAGCATCCGTCACCGCGTCGGGGATGCCGACGGCGGACGAGGTGCTGACCCGTTCGAGATAGCCGAGCTCGATGAGCAGGCCGGTGAGCAGGTCGAACTGACGGGCCAGGGAACTGGTGCGCCCCCGGATCCTGCGCTGCACTCCCTCGAGCTCCGCGCGGCTCTTCCGCCAGCGGCCCACCCAGCGCAGATGCGACTCCAGGTCCGGACACTCGCCGCACGGATGCGCGCTCAGCTGTTCGCGCAGGCCGAGAAGCTGCTCATCGGTGGCGACGGTCGAGGGGGTGCGGCCGGTGCGGCGCCGCACCTCGCGGCGATCGGCGTCGTCCTGTCCGGCCAGTCGCTGGCGCAGCGCGGCCGCGGTGTCCTTGCGCACCTTCCCACTGCCCAGGGCATCCTGCCGCGGGAGGCGGAGGCTGTCGATCACGGCGGGCGGAGAGGGGACATCGCCCGGGCGCAGGCTGCGACGTCGGCCCTCGGTGTCCAGCAGGTCCGCCTGTGGGCCGCCGAGTACCGCGCGGTCCACGTCCAGCACCACCGCGTACCCCCGGCGCTTCCCGCCGGGCAGCGCGATCACCTCACCACGGCGGAGGTCACCGAGGACCGAGCGGGTCCGGTCCCGGTCCGCAGCAGCGCGAGCCTGGGCGAGGGTCTTCTCGCGCTCGGAGACGGCTTCCTGGAGCTGCGCGTACTCGAGGAGATCGCCGCGGTCGCAGGTCACCGCCTCCTGGTAGGACGTCACCGTGTCCTCGAGCTCCCGGGCGCGGCGGGCGAGCCCCACCACGGAACGGTCTGCCTGGAACTGCGCGAAGCTGGTCTCGAGGGTCTCCCGGGCACGTGCCAGATCGAAACGGTCCAGGAGGTTCACGGCCATGTTCGGGGTGGGTCGGAACGCCGAGCGCAGCGGGTAGGTGCGCTTCGAGGCGAGGGAGGCCACGGCGGGGGCATCGAACCGGGGCCCCGCGACGACCACCGCATGGCCCTCGGTGTCGATACCGCGGCGGCCTGCGCGTCCCGTGAGCTGAGTGAACTCTCCTGGGGTGAGGTCCGCGTGCTCGACACCGTTGAACTTCACGAGCTTCTCGAGCACCACCGACCGGGCTGGCATGTTGATGCCCAGCGCGAGGGTCTCGGTGGCGAAGACGACCTTGATCAGCCCCCGGGCGAAGAGCTGCTCGACCACCGTCTTCAGCAGCGGCAGCATCCCGGCGTGGTGGGCGGCAAAGCCGTCGAGCACCGCGCGGCGGAAGGAGGCGATGCCGAGGACCTCCTCGTCCTCGGCGCCGATCCCGGCAAGCTGCTCGTCGAGCACTGCGCGGATCTCACGTCGCTCCCGGTCATCGGTGAGGTGCAGGCGCGCCCGTGCACACTGCTGCACGGCGCCCTCGCACCCGGCGCGGGAGAAGATGAACACGATCGCGGGCAGCAATTCTGCCTGGTCCAGCAGGGCTACGACCTCGGGACGCCGCATCGTGCGCTGCGGCAGTCCGGGGGCCTGACCGCCGTGGCTCCTGCTGTCACCGCCCCTGCTGTCACTACCCCTACTGTCGCTGCTCCTGCTGTCACCGCTCCGGTTGCCGCCGTAGCCGCTGCCGTCGTAGGCGCCGGGGCCACGCCCCCTGCGCTTGTGGGGAGGGCGGTGCTGTCCGGAGCCGCGGGGCCGGTGGCGCCCGCCGGTGCCCTTCCTCCCCCGGTAGTCCTTGCCGCGCGCGCCGCCGGTCCGCTCGTCGACGGGAAGGGAGAACGAGGTGACGCGTTCGATCTCGGGGTTCACCTGGCGGTCGCTGCGGGCGCCCGGTCCCTGTGACACCACAGCTTGCCCGTCGGCATCGACGAAGAGGTCCAGGAGTTCATCGCCCGCGATCACGTGCTGCCACAGCGGCACCGGGCGGGTCTCGGAGACGATGATCTCGGTGCTCCCGCGGACCTCCTGCAGCCAGGCACCGAACTCCTCGGCGTTGGAGACCGTCGCCGAGAGCGAGACCAGCTGCACCGAGCGGTCGAGGTGGATGATGACCTCCTCCCACACCGGTCCGCGCAGGCGATCGGCGAGATAGTGCACCTCGTCCATCACCACGAATCCCAGTCCCTGCAGGAGGTCGGAGTCCGCGTACAGCATGTTGCGCAGCACCTCGGTGGTCATCACGACCACCTCGGCATCGGGGCGGATCGAGGTGTCGCCGGTCAGCAGACCCACACGTTCGGCGCCCAGCCAGTCCACCAGCTCGCCGAACTTCTGATTGGACAGCGCCTTGATCGGCGCGGTGTAGAAGACCTTGTGGCCCCGGGCCAGTGCGAGATGCACCGCGAACTCCCCCACCACGGTCTTGCCGGCGCCGGTGGGGGCGGCGACCAGGACCGAGCTGCCGCCCTCGAGCGCCCGCCCGCCCGCCAGCTGGAACTCGTCGAGATCGAAGGGGTAGCGGGCGGTGAAGGCGGTGAGCTCGCGGGAGGACTGCTCCTGCTGCTGCTCCTGCTTCCACTGGGCGTAGCGCTCGGAGGGAGAGGTCATTGCGCTCCCTCGCTGCCGTCGGCGGTCTCCGCCGCGGCGGGCAGCTCGGCGAGCAGCCGCACCGCTCCGGGCAGCACCCGTGCTGTCAGCGGCAGCAGCGAGCGGGGCTCGCCATCCGCGTAGGCGCGCAGTGCCCGGCCGTGGCGCAGGCCGACGGTCACCTCGCGCACGGGCTGGATCTTCACCGCGTCCAGGGAGGTGTGCGTGCCCCGGTAGACGCGCGGGAAGAAGCGCAGCAGCTGGCGGCGGCCCAGCCCGGCGACGGTGACCAGCTCGAGCATGCCGTCATCGATCCGCGACTCGGGGACGATCTTCATCCCGCCGCCGAAGATCCCGGAGCTGCACAGGGTCAGGATCGTGGCGTCCAGCTCGATCCGCTCGCCCCCGTCGATCTCGAGCCAGTAGGGCAGGGGGGTGAAGGCGGGCAGCTCGCGCATCAGGGCCGTCGTATAGCGGACCGTGTGGCGGGCCCGAGAGCTGTTGGCGCGCGCGTTGACCAGGGCATCGAAGCCCAGGTTCACGTTGCCCAGGGCGAGCGAGCGATGCGGCAGCGCATGCTCGCCGGCGGCGATGATCTCGATCGCGTCGATCGTCACCACCGGGCGCGACAGGGCGTGGAGGAGGGCCCGGGTGGACTCCTCCGGATCGTTGATCGTCAGCCCGAGGGCGCGCGCGAAGTCATTGCCGCTGCCGGCAGGGACGATCCCGAGCCGCACCGGGGAGCCGGCCACGATCTCGGCGCCGAGCGAGACGGTGCCGTCACCGCCGACGACCACCAATGCGGTCAGGGAGTCGCGGATCTCCTCGGCGCGGGCCCGGGCGAGGTGGGCGGAGGTGGCGGAGAGGTCCACCACGGAGATCCCGGCCAGCCGCAGCAGATGGCCGACCTGGCGGCCGACCCGGTGAGCGGCTCCCTGTGCAGCGGTGGGATTCGCGAGCAGACCCACACGGAGCCTGCTCACCGCCCGTCCCCGTCGGCGTCGTCCAGGCGGGACGGGCCGTCGATCTTCTCCACCTCGTCGTCGATGCTGCTGGCCTGGTCATCGTCGAGGTCCTCGTCACCGGACCTGCGCGCCTTGCGCCGATCGTGGATCAGCGAGATGACGATCGCACCGAAGAAGAGGCTGGCGATCGCTGCGGACATCGCGATCAGCGTGATCGGCTCCGGGGTGGGGACCATGACGGCGGTGAAGGCGAAGCTCAGGAAGATGATCCAGCGCCACGCCTTGAGCATCGCCTTGCCGCTGACCAGCCCCATGAAGTTCAGCAGGACCATCACCACCGGCATCACGAAGGCGATGCCGAAGGCGAGCATGGTCTTGATCAGCAGCGCGAGGTACTGGTCGTAGGGGATGATCTGCGAGACCGAGCCCTCGGTGGGCGTGAAGCTCATCAGCACCGGCACCAGCTGGCTGACGGCCCAGTAACCGGCCACGCAGCCGACGAAGAACAGCGGGATCGCGCTGCCGAAGAAGCCGATGGCGTACTTGCGCTCGTTCTTGTGCAGGCCCGGCATCACGAACAGCCAGATCTGGGCGATGATCATCGGTGAGGACAGGATCAGGCCGATGTACGCGGCCATCTGCAGCTTGACGTTCAGGCCCTGGCCCACGCCCTGGAAGTTGATCAGCGACTGGAGCTCGGAGTCCTCGCTGGCTGCCTCGATCGGCGCCTTGACGGCGTCGAAGACCCACGGGAACAGGAACCAGCCCACGATGGAGAGCAGCAGGACGGTGATCGCGCTGATCATCAGCCTGTTGCGCAGCTCGACGAGATGCTCGCCGAGCGACATCCGTCCTTCGGGGTCCCTGCGTGACTTATTCGCGGGCTCCGATTCGGTCTGCTCGCGTCCCTGCGTATCACTCGCCACGGATCTGCTTCCTCCCAGCGCTCCGGGTCCGGACGGTCTCCCACCCGGGCCCGCTGTCGACGGCGCGCTCTGCGCCGAGATGCTCAGTCGCGACGGTAGGAATCGTCGTCGTCGTGGGCGCGGATCGGCTCGCGGCCGCGGTCCGCGTCATCGCGAGGGTTGTACTCGCGGTCGTCGTGGGAACGGCTGTCGCGGTCCTCACGCGGGCGCGTGGAGCGGGCCGGACGATCGTCCTCCTCGTCCTCGTCGGCGGGCTTCTCCTCGCCGCGGAGCTCCTCGACCTCGCTCTTGAAGATGCGCATCGACTTGCCCATGTTGCGGGCCAGGCCCGGGAGCTTGTTGGCGCCGAACAGAAGGATCACCAGCACGATCAGCAGGACGATCGCCCAGGGGTTGCGGAAGAAGTTCATGGAAGTCCCTTTCAACAGCGCCACGAGACAGCGCGGGCGCACCTATCATCCCACAGCGGACTGGGCGCCGGACGGGTCGCCACGGTGGCGACTCGGCCCACCGCACGGCGGGTCGTCCCAGGGTAACGGCTCCTACGAGGTGTGACGTGCCACGCCGTCCCGCGCAACGGTCACGATCGTGTCTCTGAGATCACACGGCGAGAGCACCTGGGCTGCGCCCGCGGATTCCAGCACGGCGTCCACCAGCGGTGCCAGCAGGGGCGAGTCCAACCGGGCGAAGGTCTCGCCGTCCCCTCCATCACGTATCTCGACGGCGCCGAACGACTCGGCGATCCAATGCCCGGCAGGTTCGAGCCGCAGCCAGACCTCCCCCTCGACGCGCCCGGCCAGGGCCTGCTGCTCCCCCGCGTCGGCGCGGCTAATGGCGGTGCCGGCGGGCAGGATCTCGACCACGCGGTCCAGGCGGAACCGGCGCTGGTCACCGGCGAGATCGCAGTCGGCGAGCAGGTAGGAGCGCACGCCATCGCTCTCGATGCGCAGCGGCCGGATCCTGCGCACGCTGGTGCCGGGCCGGTCGGAGGAGGAATAGCGGATCACGAGCTGTCCGTCCTCCGCGCCGGGCTGCGCGCGCAGCGCGCCATGCACAGCGGCGAGGACCGTCTCCGCGCGGTCCGCGGTGCGGGCGGCCATCTCGTCGGCGGTGATCGCGTCGGCCAGGTCGGATCGAGTGGGCACCTGCGCGGAGTCGTCGGGGCTGCCGGTCACACCGGCCAGCAGCTTCGCTCGTGCCGCGGCCACTGTCTGCTCGGCCTGGCCTGCGACGGGCTCGAGAGCTGCCAGCCCTGCTAGCAGCGCGGTGATCTCCACTGCGCTGAGGCTCAGGGCACGACGGAGCGGCTCGGCGTTGCGCACCCGCACCGTTCCGTGCTCCCACTCCGCCTCGATCAGGTCCTCCCAGCCGTCACCCATATCGCCGCAGACGAACAGCACCTGCAGATCTGTCACCAGCTGCTTCTCAGTGATGTCGAGGGCTTCGGCCAGCTCCGCCAGATCAGCCTCGCCACGGCTGAGCACATAGGACGCGGCGGAGATCAGCCGTGAGAGGTGGTCGCCGCTCTGCGGGGTGAGCCGGATCCTGGGCGTCGGGCGGCCGGTCGCCTCCTGGAGCTCCGAGAGCTGCGGCTCCTGCGCATGCAGGTCCGCGATCGAGCTCAGCACCTGGGCGAGCTCCTCCCGCCAGGGCTGCGGCTCGAGCAGCTCGACCCAGCGGATATCGCCCAGCAGCAGGCGACGAGCGGCGGGACGCGGGAGGCTCGGCAGCGTGAGGCGCTCAGCCTCGAGCGGCGCCCCCGCCCGGTCGCGCAGCGACAGTGCCTTGTACGGTGCTGCGCGCAGCACCGCGGAATCCCGGTCGTCACTGTCGAGCATGCGCCCGAGGACTCCGGAGAGATCCGTGTCCTCGGGCCGGGGCTGCTGAGCCGCAGCGAGGTCAGCCGGGAAGGATTCGATGCGCGAGGCACGGAAGAGGCGTGGCGCAGAACGATCCAGGTCCCAGCCGTAGATGTACCAGTGGCCCTCGTGCACCCCGACGACCCAGGGCTCGACCCGGCGCTCCGCCGGGGCTCCGTGGGTGGCGCGATAGGTGAAGCGGACGGACCTGCCGCCCACGACCGAGTCCAGCAGCGGCGAGAGCACGGGCAGCGACTCGACCGCACCGCGCGGGGTGCGTCGCAGCAGATCGGGGTCGGCGTCATGCCCGAGGCTCAGCAGCTTGGAGCGGACCCGGCGGGCCGCTCCGCCGGCTGCTGCCGCATCCCAGGCACGGCTCGCCGCGAGCAGCACCGTGTACTCCTCCGTGGTGAGATCCAGCACCGCTCCGGAGCGTGCCGTCTCGATCCGGTAGTACACCGTGTTCTCGTCGAGCACATCGCGCTCGGTCGCCAGGGGCAGGCCGAGCTCGAGGATGGCGGCCTTGTCGCGCTCGAACATCCGCTCCGCGGCCTGGTCGGAGACCGCATTCGCGTAATCGGGGATGACGGAGAAGAGCTTGGCGCGATCGATCCGTCGCCGTGAGCCGATCGTCATGATGACGTTGAGGAGTCTCTCCACATTCTTCGAAGCCACCCGGTCAGACTATCCGTCCGGACCGGCCGAATGGGCCGCTTCCGCGCCGCGGCTCTAGGCTGTGCTCATGCTGCGATGGGAACGGGGAACCGTGAAGGACGCACTGAGCTCCTGGCACGGTGTGGATCGGTTCGAGATCGAGCTCGATGACGATGCGGGGACGATCACCGCGATCGCCTTCCGAGAGCTGACCGGTCAGCCCCAGCTGGGCGAACGGGTGCTGCTGAACACCAATGCCCTGCGCCGCGAGCTGGGCACCGGCGGGGACGCCATGGTGGTGGCCCGCCTCGATGTGCTTCCCGAGGCGACGGAGACCAGCGGCCACATGGTCAAGGCCAGGTACACCCCGATGCAGACCATGGTCGACGCGCTCGACGATCCCGACGGGGAGCACTACGAGACGGTCCGCGCCGCGAAGAGCATCGACGGGATGCCGGTGGTGGTCGCGGATCTCCACTCCTCGCTGCCCGCCATCATTGCGGGCATCCGGGCCGAGCGGCGCACCGCGAAGATCGCCTACGTGCACACCGACGCCGCCGCGCTGCCGGCGGCCTACTCCCGCATCGCGGCCCGGCTGCGGGAAGCGGATCTGTTGGCCTCGGTGATCAGCGCCGGGCAGTCCTTCGGCGGCGACCTCGAAGCAGTGACCGTGCACTCGGCGCTGCTCGGGGCGAAGCACGTGGTCGGCGCCGACGTCGCGATCGTGATCCAGGGGCCCGGCAATCTGGGCACCGGAACCGGCTGGGGATTCTCCGGAGTGCAGGCGGCCGAGGCGGTCCATGCCGCCTCGGTGCTCGGCGGCCGCCCCGTCGCGACGCTGCGGGTCTCCGGTGCCGATGAGCGCAAGCGACATCGGGGCCTGTCCCATCATTCTTCGACCACCTATGGCCGTGCGCTGCTCGCCCCTGTCCACCTGCCCGTGCTCCCCCGCAACGACAGCCGGTACAACGCATTTCATGAGTCTGTACGGAAACAGGTGAAAACCACGATCCTCAAGCCGGCGGAGAAGCGCGGAGTGCGGCACCAGCTCACCGAGGTCGATGCCAAGGGCCTGCGGGATGCGCTGGAGGACATGCCGGTGCGGATGACCACGATGGGTCGCACTCTGGCGGAGGATCCCTGGGCGTTCCAGTACGCGGCGCTCGCGGGACGCTGCGCCGCGTCCCTCGCGCCGCGGGCCTGACGCCGGTCCCTGAGCCCCCAGCCCGACGACCGAGCTCAGGCCCTGAGAGCCTCGTTGCGAGGACCGATCTCAGGCCCCGAGAGCCTCGTGACGACGATCGAGCTCAGTCGCCGACCGCTTCGCCCCGTTCCTGCACCAGCCCCAGCAGCAGATGCGCAGCGGCGATCGCCCGATCGCCGTCGTAGCGCTGTATCGCGTGCAGGGCGAGGGTCGAGCCGTCGGCCAGGTCCAGGTGCGCCCAGGGGTCGCCCATCGGGAAGCTGATCCCGATCACCTCGGCCCACTCCAGGGTGCGGGTGCTCATCAGGTTGCGCACGACCAGCACCTCGGGGCGGGCGGTGACCGTCACCGAGGCCTCGAGATGGCAGAAGATGAAGACCAGCACGCCGACGGCGACCAGTCCGAGCCGTCCACCCCATTGGAAGCTGGTGATCATCACCGCGCCGCCGATCATCCCCGCCATCACGATGGTGGCGCTGAGGTAGGCGGCCACCCGTACCGCCCGGGGACGCAGCACGATCGAGGCACGGCTCTCCCCCGGCTGCTGATCCGCTGCGGGGGTGCTCATCGGCGTCTCAGATGCGGCAGGCCTGGATCGCGGTGACCAGGATCGCGCGGGCCCCGGCGTCGTAGAGGTCATCCATCATGCGGTGGGCGGAGCGGGTGTCCACCATCGCGCGCACCGCGGACCACTCCCCGCCGTGCAGCGGGGAGACCGTCGGAGACTGCAGGCCGGGGGTGATCTCGACGGCGCGCTCGAGCAGGGCCGTGGGGATGTCGTAGTCGAGCATCACGTACTCGCGCGCCACCAGCACCCCGCGGATGCGTCGCGCGAGGACCTCGAGGGAGTGGGTGCCGTCCTCGTCGAGCTCGAGCCCGGGGCGGGAGAAGAGGACCGCTTCGCTGGTCATGATCGCCTCGCCGAAGGGCTCGAGGCCCGCCTGGCGGAGCGTGCTGCCGGTCTCGACGACATCGGCGATCACATCCGCGACCCCGAGCCGGATCGAGGATTCGACGGCCCCGTCGAGGTGCACCACCTCGGCGGTGACGCCGCGCTCGGCGAGGTAGTCCTCGACGAGGTTCTCGTAGCTGGTGGCGATGCGGGCGCCCTGCAGCTCCGAGGCGTCGCGGCGGGTTCCCGCTGGCGCGGCGAAGCGGAAGGTCGACCGCGCGAAGCCCAGCGGCAGGATCTCATCGGCCGGGGTGCGGGAGTCCAGCAGCATGTCCTGGCCGGTGATGCCGACGTCCACCGTGCCGGAGCCCACGTACACCGCGATGTCCCGCGGGCGCAGGTGGAACAGCTCGACGCCGTTCTCCTCGTCGACCACGACGAGCTCCTTGGCCGTGCCGCGGCGCCGGTAGCCGGCCTCCTGGAGCAGATCGGCGGCGGGATCGGACAGGGCGCCCTTGTTGGGGACGGCGATGCGGAGCACGGATCCTCCTCGGCCGCCGCGGCGGCCACGAGTGGGGGTGGGACGGAGAGGAACAGGATGGAGGCGGCGAGACGCTGCAAGCCCGGAGGATGCGGAGGCAACGGCGGAAGAGCCGGAGACCGCGGGACCGGGTGCGAACCTTCGACCGCAGACCGGCGCGGGTCGGAGCTGGTGGGTCAGAGCTGTCGGTAGACGTCTTCGAGCGAGATGCCCTTGGCGATCATCATCACCTGCACGTGATAGAGCAGCTGGCTGATCTCCATGGCGGCGTCCTCATCGGTCTCGTGCTCGCAGGCCATCCACACCTCGGCGGCCTCTTCGACGATCTTCTTGCCGATCTGATGGACCCCGCCATCGAGTTCGCGGACGGTGCCCGACCCCTCAGGTCGGGTACGGGCCTTCTCAGTCAGCTCGGCGAACAGTGCCTCGAAATCCTTCACGCCGACAGGATACGCGTTCCGGCAGGTGGCCCGTTCAGAGGACCACCTGCTGGAAGGCGAGTCACTCCTTGCGCACCGTGGGATCGAGATGGGCGGTCTCCACCGTCACCCGCGTCTCCTCCACCTGGCGGCGGCTGCGCACACCCCACCAGACGAAGAACCCCGTCAGGGTGAAGGCTCCGTAGAAGAGATACATGAATGCGCTCGCGTAGTACCCGGCATCGAGCAGCAGCGGGACGCCGACGATGTCGACCGCGACCCAGATCAGCCAGAACTCGACCCAGCCCTTGGCCATCCCGAAGGTCGCCAGCAGGCTGCCCATGAAGATCCAGGCGTCAGCCCAGACCGGCTCATAGGAGCCGAGCATCCGGAACAGGGGGGTCAGCGCTGCGGTGCCGCCCACTAGCGCGACCAGCAGCAGGACGCGAGTCCCCCAGGAGGCCCACTCGGGCTCCACTGCGGTGCCGCCGTCGTGCTTCGCCTGCCGCCACCGCTGCCAGCCGTAGATGCTGGTGGCGATGAACATCACCTGGCGTCCGGCCTGCCCCAGCAGGTCCACGGAGTTCGGGTTGCCGAACACCGAGCCCATGAACACCGTCAGCAGCAGCACATTGCCGACGATGCCGATGGGCCAGGCCCATACCTTCCGTCGCATGCCGCCGAGGGCGCTGAGCAGTCCGAAGACGTTGCCGAGCACCTCTCGCAGGAGTAGGAACTGTCCGCCCGCGAAATCGATTCGCGCGTCGAAGAGCCACTGCAGAAAATCCATGTCGGTCCTTTCGCCGTCGGATGCAGTGGCTCCGGGGGAAAAGGGTTCCGGCATGGCGCCAGCGCGCGCCGAGGGCGCCCTGGGACATGCAGGACGTGCGCCTCTCATCCAGGCTGTACTGTCGGCGCCGGAATTTCACCGGCTCCACCGCCGAAGCGGGTCGCGGACTATCACCGCCGGCTCGGAATTTCACCGACCCCGGAGCACGTCACTGGTCGTGACCAGATCATCCTAGACCGTCGGCCCCGCCACCGGAGAGCGCATGAACGCAGGTGACGGGGCGGGGGACACGGTGGAGGCGACCGCGCTGATCAGCAGGAGGCGCAGCCGCAGGTCAGTGGGCGGCGTGGCGCAGGTCAGGGGGCGGCGCAGCCGCAGGTCAGTGGGCGGCGTGGCCCCGGGCAAGTTCGCGCAGGGCAGAGATCTCAGCGGCCGCATCCTGGGCCCGATAGATCGCAGACCCCGCCACGAAGACGTTCGCCCCGGCCTCCGCGCAGCGCTCGATGGTCTCCCGGCTGACCCCGCCGTCGACCTGGATCGACACCTCGAGGTTGGCCCCGCTGATCGCCGCGCGCGCCCGACGGATCTTGGGGAGCATGGTGTCCAGGAAGCTCTGGCCGCCGAAGCCGGGCTCGACGGTCATGATCAGCAGCATGTCGAACTCGCCGATGATGTCGAGGATCGGCTCGACCGCGGAAGCAGGTCGAAGGCCGACGCCGACCTGCACGTTCTTCCTGCGCAGGTCACGGGCGAGCTTGACCGGGGCCCGGGCGGCCTCCAGGTGGAAGGTGACGGACGCGGCACCGGCCTCCGCATAGGCGGGAGCCTCGGTGTCGGCGTCGGCGATCATCAGGTGCGCATCGACCGGGATCGTGCTGCGCTCGACGATCTGCTCGACCATCGAGGGACCGAAGGTCAGGTTCGGCACGAAATGGTTGTCCATCACATCGACGTGGACGCTGTCGGCGCTGGAGATCTTGTCGAGCTCGCTGCCGATGCTCATGAAGTCGGCGTTGAGGATGCTGGGGTGGATGTAGTGGCCGTCGGTCGAGTACGGGGTGATCATGCCGTCGGGAGTCCTTCCTCGGTGGGGGCGGGCTGCTTGCGCAGCAGGTGGATGTACATCGCATCGGTGCCGTGGACGTGGGGCCACAGCTGGACCGCGGGGCCCTCGCCCAGCTCGACGTCCTGCCGGACTGCGGGGAGCATCCCGGCGCGCACCGCGTCGCGCGCGTCGAGCTGCTCGATGTCGTCGCGCCGCTTGAGCACGTCGGCGACGATCAGGCGGGTCTCGGCCAGGTGCGGGGAGCAGGTCACATAGGCCACCACTCCCCCGGGCGCGGCGGCGTCCAGGGCCGAGGTGAGCAGCCCGCGCTGGATCCCGCCCAGCTGGCCGATGTCGGCGGGGGTGCGGCGCCAGCGGGCTTCGGGGCGGCGCCGCAGGGCACCGAGCCCGGAGCAGGGGACGTCGGCGAGGACGCGGGAGAAGCGGCCGGGCAGCTCGCTGCCGATGGTGGTGCCGTCGGCGGTGCGGGTGGTGATCTCGCAGCCGGCCTCCTGCAAGGTGGCCACGGCCCGGTTGACGAGCTCGGTGCGATGCTCCTGGAGCTCGACCGCCAGCAGGTCCGCGTCGTGGCCGACGGTCAGTCCGCCCAGCAGCGCGGCCTTGCCGCCGGGGCCTGCGCAGAGGTCCAGCCAGTGGTGGTCCTCGGCGAGGACCAGGTCGTCGGCGCCGAGTGCGAGGGCGAGGGCCGCGAGCTGGCTGCCCTCGTCCTGCACGGCGACGCGGCCCTCCTTGACCGGGTCCATGCCGCCGGGGTCGCCGGAGGGCCAGGAGGCCGCGAAGATGCTCAGCCGGCCCTGGCTCGCGCCGTGGTCGATCAGCTCGTCGAGGTCGGTGAGGCCCGGTCGCATCACCAGCGAGACCGACGGTGCCGCGTTCTGGGCGGCCAGCAGTTCATCGATCTCGTCGCGGGAACGGCCGTGGCCGGCCAGGGCGTCGCTCAGGGCGCGGACCACCCAGCGCGGGTGGGAGTGCACCACGGCGAGGTGCCCGGTGGGATCCTGCTCGCGGTCGGGGGCGACCTCGAGCAGCCACTGCGGGAGGTCCTTCTCCCCGACGCGGCGCAGCACGGCGTTGGCGAAGCTCGCCGCACCGGCGCCGACCACGGAACGGGCCAGGGCCACGGTCTCGGAGGTCGCCGCGTGTGGGGCGACGCTCATGTCCAGCAGCTGGTAGGCGCCGAGCCGGATGACGTCCAGCAGCGGCGGGTCGATCTTGGCCAGTGGGCGATCCACGCAGGCGGTGATGACCGCGTCGAGCCGTCCCTGTGCGCGCAGGGAGCCGTAGAACAGCTCGGTGGTGAAGGCGGCGTCGCGGCCGGAGACGTGGTGGCTGCGCAGCAGCCGGGGCAGCACCAGGTTCGCGTAGGAGTCCTCCTCGCGCACCATCCGCAGCCCTTCGAAGGCGACCTGGCGGGAGGGGGTGGAGCGGCGTGCCCGCTCGGCCGGCCGTGACTCGGAATAGCCGCGGCGGGGGCCTCCCTGCCCGCGCGAGCCGGAGCGGGAACGGCCGTGCTGGTCGCGCTGGTCTCGCTGCGGGTTCTCGTCGCGTCGGCCGCGGTCCTGATTGCTGCGTCGGTCCTGGTTCATGCGGTGACTCCGTCCTGCGACTGGCTGGTGAATCGGGCATCGGGGGCGAGGCCCGCACCGCGGGCCCAGTCCGCGGCCCGCATCGGCCGCTTGCCGGCCGGGGCGAGGGTCGCCAGGGCGATCACCCCGGTGCCGGTGCCCACAAGCATCTGGCGCTTGGTGGCCGCGATCTGTCCGGGTGGCAGCGGAGGGTGCTCCGGGGCGCGTTCGACGCCCAGGATCTTCGTGCGGGCGCCGTCCAGCAACGTCCATGCGCCGGGCTGCGGGCTCATCCCCCGGATGTGGGCCTCGACTCGTTCGGCGGGGACCGTCCAGTCGATCTCGGCTTCGGCGGTGGTGAGCTTCGCGGCGTGGGTGGCCAGTGCATGGTCCTGGGGTGTGAGCACCGCGGTGCCGGCCTCGAGCGCGTCCAGTGCGCTCAGCAGCACGGGGGCGCCGTCGATCGCCATCCGCTCCAGCAGCTCGCCGGAGGTCTCGAACTCACCGATCAGGGTGGGTGCCGTGGCGATCAGATCCCCCGTGTCCAGTCCCTTCTCGAGGCGGAACACGCTCATGCCGGTCTCCTGCCGGCCGGAGAGCACCGCGCGCTGGGCGGGCGCCGCGCCGCGCCAGGACGGCAACAATGAGAAGTGGAGGTTCACCCACCCGTGGCGGGGGATGTCGAGAGCGGCCTGCGGGACCAGGTTCCCGTAGGCGACCACGGGCGCGGCGTCAGGGGCGAGCTCGCGGATCTGCTGCTGGACCGTCTCGTCGCGCAGCGTGGTCGGCTCGAGCACTGGGACGCCCGCCTCGAGGGCGAGGGTCTTCACCGGTGAGGGGGTGAGCCTGCGGCCGCGACCGGAGGGTGCGTCGGGTCGGGTGAGCACCCCGACGACCTCATGGTGCGAGTCGAGCAGGGTGCGCAGGGAAGGAAGTGCGGCCTCTGGGGTGCCGGCGAAGAGCAGTCGCATGATGGGTCGAGTCTACGGTGGCACCGCTGATGGCTGTCGCGAGAGCTCTCCGGGGGCGTCAGTAGACGAGCCCGAACACCCATACCGCCAGGCCCATCGTGGTGGCGGTCACCAGCACGATCCCGATCAGGTTCAGCCACAGCCCGGCCTTGGCCATCTGCGGGATCGTGACATAACCGGAGCCGTAGGCGATCGCGTTCGGGGGCGTCGCGACAGGGAGCATGAAGGCGCAGGTCGCGGCGATCGCGACGGGGATCGCGAGCAGCATCGGGTCGATCCCGGTGCCGACGGCCACGGCCGTGGCGAGCGGCAGGAAGGTCGCGGCGGTGGCAGTGTTCGAGGTCAGCTCGGTCAGGAAGAGGACGCCGGCGGCGACGACCGCCACGATCAGCACCACGGGCAGTCCGCCGACGCCCTCGGTGACCTCGCCGATCCATTCGGTCAGGCCTGAGGAGCTGAACTGTGCGGACAGGGCGAGGCCGCCGCCGAACAGCAGCAGCACGCCCCAGGGCAGCTTCGCGGCGGATTCCCAGTCGAGCAGCCTCACGCCCCGTGCCGCACCGGCTGGCAGGAGGAACAGCACCAGTCCCACCACCATCGCGATGCCGGCGTCCGAGATCCACGGATCCTCCCGGCCGAGCGCATCGGAGAGCAGCGGGATGAACACCCACGAGAGTGCGGCCAGCACGAAGACTGCCAGCACCCTGGTCTCCCCCGCGGAGATGCGGCCGAGCTTGCTGCGTTCCTGACGGATCAGCTCGGTGCCGCCGGGGATCTCGGTGATCTCGGGCTTGTACAGGACTTTCGTCAGCAGCAGCCAGGCGATGACCATGAAGACGATCGCGAGCGGCCCGCCCACCATCATCCAGCGTCCGAAGCCGATCGTGACCCCGAATTCCTGGCTCATGTGCGCCGCGAGCAGGGCGTTGGGAGGGGTGCCGATGATCGTGGCCAGGGAGCCGATGGAGGCGGCGTAGGCGATGCCGAGCATCATCGCGGTGCCGAACTTCGAGGTGACGGGGGCGACCTCGCCGTCACGTGAGCCGCCCTCGGGATCGGGATCCACTCCTTCGCCGGGTTCCTCCCCCTTCGCGACGGCGTCCTCGAGCCGCAGCTTGTTCACGAGCATCAGCACCGACAGGCCGATGGGCAGCATCATCACCGCGGTCGCGGTGTTGGAGACCCACATGGAGATGAATCCGGTGGCGACCATGAAGCCGAGGATCAGCAGCGAGGGGCTGGTGCCGATCGTCCCGACGATCGCGAGGGCGATGCGCTTGTGCAGGTTCCAGCGCTGCATGCCGAGCGCCAGCATGAACCCGCCCATGAACAGGAAGATGACGTTGTTGCCGTAGGACGCGCCGACGTCGTCGACGCCGACCTCGCTGTTGAGCACCGGGAAGACGACCAGCGGGACCAGAGCGGTGGCGGGGATCGGCAGCGCCTCGGTCATCCACCACGCGGCCATCAGCACCGCGGTCGCGGCGGTGAGCTTCGCACCGTGGGGAACGTCGGCGGGCATCAGGAAGTAGATGAGCACTGCGACGAGGAGGCCGAGGACCAGGCCGAGGCGACGCACCCGCAGGCTGCGGGCGCTGGCGGCGGGGGCCCGTTCCCCCTCGGAGAGGTCGGGCCGGTCCTCCTCCGCGGTGGCGGTCGAGTCCTGATCAGGGGCGGAGGTCATCGTCGTCCTTCCGTCTCGGCAATCCAGTGACGCCGATCACCCTACGGCGAGCGTGTTCTCCGCCGGGGAGGAACACTCAGAACACGTCAGGCGGATCCAGTCGCACGCGCAGGGAGCCCCGGGCCTTGCGGGCACTCCGGGCGGCGATGCCGGCACGCAGGGCGAGGGCGAGCTCACGGGAGCGGCCCGGCTCGATGCGCACCACCGCGCGGGCCCGGCCGGCGGCGTCGGGTCCCTCGAGATCGACCGGGCCGAAGACATCGGTGCCGTCCGGGAGCTCGACGGTCTCGAGGAATCCACGGCACGCCTCCCGGTCGCCCACGATCTCGGCGACCCGACGGAAGGGAGGCAGGTCCAGCTCGTGACGGTCCTCGAGCACCCGGTCCAGGAAGAACGAGGAGCGGTGGGCGACCAGGTCGCGGATCGCGGGGAGGGTGGAGGTGCCGACGATCAGCACCTCTCCCCCGTCGTCGGCGCAGCGCACCAGTGCGATGGCGCCCCGCCAGCGCCGCACCGCCTCGACGTCCGCATCGAAGGCGGCGCGGCCCAGCAGTGCGTCCGCATCCAGCAGCAGGCAGGCGGCGTACCGGGACCGGGGGGCCGGCTCCGCCCCGGGGGTGGCGACGATGATCGCGTGGTCCGGGACGGCATCGTCCGCGAGCGCTCCGTGCGCGCCGCCCGCCACCTTCAACGTCGCCTCGGGGAAGGCACGGTGCAGCTCCTCTGCGGTGCGGGTCGAGCCGATGACCATGGCCCGCACTTGGGTGCGGTCGCATTCGGGACAGCGGTAGCCGTCCTCCCGACGGCCGCAGACGCGGCAGTGCAGGGGTCCGCCGCGACCGCTCTGGGACAGCGGCGCCGAGCAGTGCGGGCACTGGGCGCGGGTGCGGCAGAAGGTGCACGCGATCGCCGGGGCATAGCCGGAACGCGGCACCTGCACCAGCACCGAGCCCCGCTCCAGCCCGCGCCGGATCACGCGCATCGCTTCCTGCGGCAGGCGAGAACGGCCGGAGGGGCCTTCACGTTCCCGCAAGTACTCATCCATCGCCACGATCCGCGGGCGGACGGCCGTGACCGGGCCGGGCAGCGGCTCCAGGCGCGCGAGATAGCTGAGATCCGCGAGCGCCCGCAGGGTCACGGACTCGCTCGGGCTGAGGAACAGCAGCGCGCAGCGCTCCTCGGCGGAGCGGCACTGGAGCACGGTGCGGGTGTGGGGATACGGGGCCCGCGGCTCCTCGAGCAGATCGTCCGCCTCATCCCAGCAGATCACCAGAGCGAGATCCTGCACCGGGGCGAACGCCGCGGAGCGGTTCCCGAGCACCACCCTGGTGGCGCCCCGCAGGATGCGCCGGAAGGTGCGGTAGCGCTTCTCCGGTCCTTCGGTGCCGGCGAGGATCTCGTGCTCGATGCCGCGCTCGGTGAGCACCCGGGAGAGCCGTGCGACATCTCGCTGATCGGGGGCGATCACAAGCGCCCCCTTGGCCGGATCGAGGTCCCCGATCGCGTCGGCGGCGACGTCGGTCCAGCTGTCGACGGCATCGAGGGTGAGGCTCGCACGGGGCACCGGACCCTCCGGGGTGCCGGCCCGGGAGAGCAGCGCGGCCAGTCCCGGATAGCGGTCGCCGGGCCGGTCGCGCCCGGGCTCCTCGGGCGGTGCGGCTCCGGAGTCCGGAGGCGGGAGCGTCTCGCGCTCCTTCTCCTCCGCGGCGCGATCGGCCTTCTCGGCGCGGGCATGGCGCGGCGGCAGGGCCAGGCGCAGCACATCGCCGACGGTGCCGGCGCAGCGCTCGGCGACCTCCTCGCAGACGCGCATCAGCGCGGGCGGGACCACCACGTCCTCGGAGACCAGGCGGTGCACGGGGGCCAGTGCCCGATCGGTGGTCGGCGCGGGGTGGCGGCCGAGCACGATCCCCTCGGTGTCCTTGCCGGAGAACCGCACCCGCACGCGCATGCCCGGCCGCGCGGCCGCCGTCGCCGGGGTGACCGCGTACTCGAAGGGCCGGTCCAGATGGGGAAGCACCCCCACCAGGCGCACGCTCGCCACCGGGAGCTCCGAGGCCACCTCGAACCCTGCCGTGGTGCGCAGCCCGGAAGCCCGGGCCGCGGCGGGGCGGCCCGGGTCGCTCGGCGCGGCGGCCGGCGGCGAGGGATCGGGAACAGGAACGGCGGGGGCCGCGAAGAGGGACTCCTGCCCTCCCGCATGCTCCCCCGCCGCACCGTCGGCGGTGCTGCTCAGCGCTTGTGCACCGCGACCAGGTCGCAGACGAAGATGAGCGACTCGTTCGGGGCGATCACCGGCGGAGCGCCCTGGGCGCCGTAGCCGAGGGAGGCGGGGATGTCGAGACGGCGGCGGCCGCCGACCTTCATGCCCTGGACGCCCTGGTCCCAGCCGGAGATGACCTGTCCCACGCCGAGCTGGAAGCGCAGCGGCTCGCCGCGGTCCCAGGAGGCGTCGAACTGCTCGCCGGTGGAGTGGGAGACGCCCACGTAGTGCACGTCGACGACGTCGCCGCGGCCGGCCTCCTCACCGTCACCGATGATCTCGTCGGTGCTTATCAGCTCGGTGGGGGCGTCGCCCTCGGGGAACTCGACCTCGGGCTTGGTGCGATCGGTCATGCGGTTTCCTCCTGTGGTGATGGATGGTCAAGGACAGTCTGGATGGTCAGGACAGGCGCCTGTGTCAGGCGTTGGTGTGGGCGGCATCGAGGATGTCGATCACGAAGACCAGGGTCTCACCGGCGAGCTCGCCCTGGTCGCGGTAGGCCTCCGCGGCAGGGATCACCAGCATCACCTGGCTGCCGACCGGCAGGTCCAGCAGGTTCTCGTCCCAGCCCTGGATCACCATGCCCTGGCCCTGGATGAAGGCGAAAGGGGCCCCGCGATCCCAGGAGGAGTCGAACTGGGAGCCGTCGGACCACTTCCAGCCGGTGTAGTGCATGGTGAGGTAGTCGCCGGCGCGGGTGGTGTCCCCGGTCCCGACGATGAGCTCCTCGCGGGTGGTCTGAGCGGGCGGCTCGCCCTCGGGCGGGGCGTCCAGCGCGGGAGCACCGTTCTCGGCCAGGGTGACGGTGGGGAAGCTGCCGGAGGGATCTGCGGGCTCGCCCTCGGCGCGCAGCGGGGAGACGACGCGGTCGACGTCCGCGACCTGGAGCAGCGAATAGGCCTGGCCGTCGTTTCCCTGCTGCCAGCCCGCCATCACGAAGCGGGAGCCGACGGGCACGGTGGTGAGGAACGAGAACGCGACCTCGCCCGCTCCGTCGGGGGTCACCTGCATGCCTCCGGCGGGGGCGCCCTGCCACCAGGACGAGAGGGTCTCCCCGGTGCTCGCGTCGACGAAGTGGCTGCGCCAGATGACCGTGTCCCCCTCGGCGATCATCGCGCCGTCCCCGGCGGTGACGATCTTCGCATCGGCGGCAGTGATCTCGAGCGGGGCATCGAACTCGACGGTGGGCTCGGCGCCCAGGTCGTCGCTGACGGTGACTCCGGCCAGGACGTCGCCGCCGCCGTCGGAGCCACCACCGTCGGACCCACCGGTGGAGCCTTCGTCGGTGCAGGCGGCGAGCCCGATGGCGGCGGTCGCGGCGAGGGCGGTGGTGAGCAGCGTGCGGCGGCGGATCAAGTCAGGACCTTTCGGATCGGCGGCCCCGCGGGAGGGGGCAGGCACCAGGGTACGGGCAGGCGGATGACAGCGAGCTGGGGTGTGGTCCTGCGCTCAGGCGAAGGGAGCCGGATCGGGGCCTCTGCCGGTGCCGGGCCCGGTGCCCAGCTCGCGGATCTGGGCGAGCAGATCGTCGACCGCGGGCAGCGTGGTGGTGAAGGGGTCCAGGACCTGCACCGGCATCGAGCCGGGGCGGGTGAGCCGCATCGTGGTCCAGTCCACCACGTGGTCCACGCCGTGCTGCTGGGCGGTGGTGACCACCTGCCCGCGCAGGTGTGCGCGGGTGGTGGTGGGGGCGGTGGTCCTGGCCGCTTCGATCCGCTCCTCGGGCAGCGTCGACGGGGCCAGGCCTCGGCGCTGCATGGTGTGGAAGATCCCGTGGGCCGGGTCGATGTCGTGATAGGCGAGGTCGAGCCGTTCGATCGCGGGGTCCCCGAGATCGATCCCGCGACGCTCCGTGACCTGCTGGAACAGTCGCTCCTTGATCGCCCAGTCCAGGTGCGTGGCGGCCCAGCTCCGGTCTCCCGTGCGGACCGCGTCGATCCCCTTCTGCCAGGTCTCGAGCACCTGCTGCTCGCTCTCGTCGGCGAACTGCGTGACGTGGTCGAGCCAGCGCTGCTGCACCTCGATCGCGGTCGTGGTCCCGCCGTGCGCGAGCGGGATCGGCGCCGCGCCGCTGAGGTCCCGGGCGACAGCGCGGATCGCGGTGATGTCGTCGTGGAGGCTGAGCTCGGGCAGGGCGCGCCCGGATTCGATCGCCCGCAGCACCAGATCGGTGGTGGCGAAGCGGAGGTGGGTGGAGACCTCGCTCATCGTGGAGTCGCCGACGATGACATGCAGGCGCCGGAACCGCGTGGGATCGCCGTGGGGCTCATCGCGGGTGTTGATGATGGGGCGGGTGCGGGTGGTGGCCGAGGAGACGGCCTCCCACATGTGATCGCTGCGGCGCGAGAAGACGAACTGCGCTGGCTCCGGTGCCGTGTCGGCGGCGGCAGGCGCGGCGCCCCCGGGCTGCGGGCGCACCACTCCCCCGGCCCCGGTGATGATCTGGCGGGTGACCAGGAACGGGAGCAGGTAGCGGGGCAGGCGGGTGAACTCGCCGCGGCGGTCCACCAGGAAGTTCTCGTGCGAGCCGAAGGCGTTGCCGGCGGAATCGACGTTGTTCTTCAGCAGGTGGATGCGGGCGTCCTGGCCGTCAGCGGCGAGGCGCTCATTGGCCTGGGCGGTGAGGTCCGCGAAGATCCGCTCACCGGCGCGGTCCTGGGCGACCAGCTCCCACCAGTCGTCGCATTCGGCGGTGGCGTACTCCGGGTGCGAGCCGACGTCCAGGTACAGGCGTGCGGCGTTGCTGAGGAACACGTTCGAGGAGCGGCCCATGGCCACCACCGGGCGGAACAGCTCACGCGCGGCGGCCTCGGGCTCGAGCGCCCGAGAGCCGTCGGCTCGCACGCACACCAGCCCGAATTCGGTCTCCAGACCTCCGACTCGACGCTTCATCGGGTCACTGGCCGCCCTTCTGGACGAAGGCGCGCACGAAGGTCTCGGCGTTGGACTCGAGCACCGAGTCGATCTCGTCGAGCAGATCATCGGCCGCCTGCGTCGAGGCGAAGGTCTGGCCGCCGGTCACGATCTCGGAGCCGTCGCCGGGCTCCTCGGGGCCGTTGCCGGGCGCATTCAGGGACTGCTGGGACATGGGTGCTCCTTCTCAGTCGGTGACGGCTCGGCGCAGGGCGTCGAGGATCGTCGCGGTGTCATCGGTGGGGTTCACGCCGTGCAGCGCGCACCAGGCGGCGGAGCCCAGGCGCGGATCGGCCAGGCGCAGCCGGTGGCCGCCCTCGGGATCGGCCAGGGTGATCGCATCCCAGCCGGCGGAGGGTACGTTCCCGCGGTGCGCGGTGATCAGCCCGCCACGCAGGTGGGCGCGGGTGCTGGTGGGGGCGATGCGCATCGCGGCGTCGACCTCGTCCTGGCTCACCAGCGCGGGCACTGCGCCGGCGGCACGGAGCTTGCCGAACAACCCCCGGCCCGGGCGCAGATCGGAGTACTGCAGGTCGATCATGACCAGCCGTGCATCGTCCCACTCCAGGCCGTGCCGTGCGCGGTAGCGCTCCAGCAGCTGGAGCTTGGCGACCCACTCCACCCGTTCGGCGGCGAGCATCGGATCCTGCTCGAGCAGCGTGAGGATCTCGCTCCAGGAGCGCAGCAGCGTGGTCGTCTCCTCGTCCGAGGGGTCGGCGACCGCGGCGAGGGCGTCGAGGTGGGCGCGCTGGATCTGCAGCGCGGTGAGCTCACGGCCGTCAGCCAGCGGCACCGTGGTGCGCAGCGACGGGTCATGGCTGATGGCGCGCACCGCTGCCACCGGATCCGCGAGGCGGAGGTCCGGCAGGATCGCGGTCCCGGTGCGATGCTCGGCCTCGAGCGCGGCGAGCACCAGAGAGGTGGAGCCGAGCTTGAGGAAGGTGGACTCCTCGAGCAGGTTGGCGTCCCCGATGATCACGTGCAGGCGCCGGAAGCGGGTGGGGTCGGAGTGCGGTTCGTCGCGGGTGTTGACGATGGGCCGGTTCAGGGTGGTCTCGAGACCCACCTCGGCCTCCATGAAGTCGGCCCGGGAGGAGAGCTGGTAGCCGGGTTCCTGGCCGCGGGTGCCCCGCCCCACGCGTCCGGCGCCGACGATCACCTGGCGGGTCGCCAGGAAGGGGAGCATCGCGGCGACCACGCGCTCGAAGGGGACGGCGCGGTCCACCAGGTAGTTCTCGTGGGTGCCATAGGAGGCGCCCTTGCCGTCGGTGTTGTTCTTGTAGAGCGCGACCTCGGGGATGCCGTCGGCCGCGGCCAGGAGCGCCATGGCGCGGCGGGCGATCTCCTCGCCGGCCCGATCGGCGACCACGGCTTCGCGGGCGCGCAGCACCTCGGGGGCGGCGTACTCGGGATGGGCGTGGTCCACGTACCAGCGGGCGCCGTTGCTGAGCACCGCGTTCCCGATCGAGCGCTGGGTCGCCCAGGTCAGCACCTCGGCGTCATCCCCCTCGGGGGCGATCTCGGGGCCGCTGAGCGGGATGTCCATCTCGACGCTCGGCACGTGGGCGTCGCGCACCTCGTCGGTGAGCTGGGAGGGGTGGGCGGCGGCGCGCTGCAGCTCGAAGCCGCGGGCATCCCGCAGCGGGGTCTCGTCCCCGTAGTCCCAGCGCACCCGGCGCCCGCGCTCGCCCTCTTGCGGGTCGAGCAGGGCGTAGGCGCCGACCACGAGGTGGGAGAGCAGGATCGAGCTGCCGGCGCCGGCGCGGGTGCGGTCCTCGAGATCGGCGTGGGTCACCCCGAACTCGGTCTCGATGCCCATCACCCGCTCGGTGGTCAGGCCGGTCTCGGGCTGCTGCCCGGTAGTCTCGTTCATGAGGGCACCTCCTCTGCGATCGCCTCTGCGGCGGGAACGCCGCGGGTGCGTCCCTGGAGCGGGACGATGGCATCGACTCGGCGCCGGCCGCTGCCGGGAAGGCCCGAGACCCGGGCCCAGTCCTCGGGGTGCGCGGCGGAGGGCATGTCCTCGTTCTCGACGAACTCTGCGGTGATCGCGTCCTGCAGGTGCTGCGCGCCGACGCCGATCTGCCCGGTGGCGAGCTGGTCCTTGACGGCGAGCTTCTTCGCGCGGTCCACGATGTTGCGCAGCGTCGCACCGGAGACGAAGTCACGGAAGTGGAGCGTGTCCTGGCCGCCGTCGGAG
This sequence comes from Brachybacterium sp. AOP42-C2-15, assembly GCF_052377065.1. Classification (NCBI taxonomy): domain Bacteria; kingdom Bacillati; phylum Actinomycetota; class Actinomycetes; order Micrococcales; family Dermabacteraceae; genus Brachybacterium; species Brachybacterium sp. AOP42-C2-15. The sequence continues at coordinate 65,446 of NZ_JBQSWK010000007.1, read as the reverse complement.
TACTCGACCCGGACGAAGGCCGAGGCCGGGCTCTCGTCGTAGATCTCGTGCATCGCGAGGTCCAGCAGCTGCTCACGGTCCTCGCGCAGCGGCACCGACTCGTCGAGATAGAGGCCGAGGATCTCCCTGCCGGCGCGCGCACCGGGACGGCGCACCCGGATCTTCACGTCCAGGCGGCCGGGTCGCAGGATCGCGGGGTCGATCATGTCCTCACGGTTCGAGGCACCGATGACGATCACGTTGTCGAGCCCTTCGACGCCGTCGATCTCGGCCAGCAGCTGCGGCACGATCGTGGTCTCCACGTCGCTGGAGAGCCCGGTCCCGCGGGTGCGGAACAGCGCCTCCATCTCGTCGAAGAAGATCACGACCGGGTGGTCCGCGGCGGCCTTCTCGCGAGCCCGCTCGAAGACCAGGCGGATGGAGCGCTCCGTCTCGCCGACGTACTTGTTCAGCAGCTCCGGGCCCTTGACGTTGAGGAAGGCGGAGTTCTCGAGCGCCTCGGCCACGCTCACCCCGCGCACCTCGGCGCTGCGCAGCACCAGTTCGTGAGCCACCGCTTTGGCGATCATCGTCTTGCCGCAGCCGGGAGGTCCGTAGAGCAGCACGCCCTGCGGGGGCCGCAGCCCGTAGGTGCGGTAGAGGTCCTGCTGGAGGAAGGGCAGCTCGACGGCGTCACGGATCGCCTCGATCTGCTCGCCCAGCCCGCCGATCTGCTCGAAGGACACCTCCGGCACCTGCTCGAGCACGAGGTCCGTGATCTCCGCTCGGTCGATGCGCTCGAGCACCAGCTGGCTCTTGAGGTCCACCAGCACGTGATCGCCGGGGTGCAGCTGCTCGTCGGTGAGGGTGCCGGCACGACGCAGCACCCGGGTGTCGTCGGGCGCGACGGCGACGAGGATGCGGGAATCGGCGAGGGATTCCACGACGGGCACCACGTTGCCGGCATCGCTCGCGGGGACCGCGTCGACGGCGGCCAGGGCTTCGTTCAGCCGCAGCTCGGTGCCCGGCAGCAGCGCGTCCAGGTCGAGGCTCGCAGCGGTCGCGACTCGCAGCCGACGGCCGTTGTGCAGCACGTCGATGGTGCTGCCCTCGCAGCGGCGCAGGAAGGTGGCGTAGGAGTTCGGCGGATCGCCCACCCGCTCCAGATCGCTTTTGAGCTGGACGATCTGTTCACGGGCGGCGCGGAGCCCGCCGACCAGTCGCTCGTTGTGGGTCGCGAGCTTCTCGAGCTCTGCGGTCATCTCGGCGTACGTCTTCATCGTCATCACACATCCCCTTCCCGGGCGCGATCAGCGATCGCGGCCCTGTCGGATATCGCGCAGGGCCCGCTTGAGCTTGCGCGGAGCCACGCCGCGCTCCCCGATGTCCTGCGGTCCCCATTCGCCGCCCGAGCCGCCGAAGCCCTCGTTGTCGGGGTGGTTCAGCTCCTCCTCGAGCCGGGATCCGGGCGCCGGGCGGGTGACGCGGGTGAGCGCCGGCTGGCCGTGCGCGGTGCGGCGGGCGGTGAGCAGGAACCCGGTGTGGGCGTTCATCCGGTGCTCGGGCCGCACGGCGAGGCCCTCGAGGTGCCAGGGCCGTACGAAGGACTCCCAGGCGTAGGGCTCGGTGAACTCGCCGTGGTCGCGCAGTGCTTCAGCAGTGCGGGAGAGCTGGGTGACCGTGGCGACGTAGCAGAGGAAGACGCCGCCGGAGACGAGCACCTCCGCGGCGGAGTCCACGCACTCCCAGGGGGCGAGCATGTCCAGCACCACGCGGTCCACGGCGGGCTCGTCGGGGGCGAGGGTCGGGGCGACATCCTGGAAGTCGCCGATGGACAGCTCCCAGGCGGGGTGCGGGCCGCCGAAGAACGTCTCGACGTTCTCGCGGGCCACCTCGGCGAAGTCCTCGCGGCGCTCGATGGAGTGCACGGAGCCCTCGGGGCCGACGGCGCGCAGCAGCGCGGTGGTCAGACCGCCGGAGCCCACGCCGGCCTCGAGCACGCGTGCGCCGGGGAAGATGTCCCCCCACATCAGGATCTGGGCGGAGTCCTTGGGGTAGATGATCGCGGCGCCGCGCGGCATCGCGAGCATGTAGTCCGCGTACAGCGGACGCAGCGCCTGGTACCGGATGCCGTGAGTGTTCTCCACGACCGTCCCATCCTCCGCGCCGATCAGCTGATCGTGGTGGAGCACGCCGCGATGGGAGTGGAACTCTCCGCCGGGCTTCAGGGTGATGGTGTGCAGGCGGTTCTTGGAGTCCGCGAGCTGCACCTTGTCGCCCAGGGCGAAGGGTCCGGTGCGGTCCAGACCGCGCTTGGGGGCCCGGGGGGCGGGCTCCTGCGCCCCGGGGTGGGCGGCGGGCTGCGGCTGATCAGTCATGGGTTCCAGCATATGGCTCGGGTGGGGGCCCTGGCCGTGATGTTCACCGCCGGCGCAGGAGTGCGTTGACCTCTGCGCTCATGAGCACCCCGTGGACGGTGCGGTCCTCGTCGAGGACCAGGTACGCGGGGGCGGGTTGGGACAGCATCGCCTCGATCAGCGCATCTCCCTGCAGGGAGAGAGGGAGCGTGCCGAGGGGCCCGACGGAGGAGGCCACGGCGCGGGCCGGGGTGGAGCCCCGGTGCTCGGCTGGCACCGACGCGGCGGCATCGGGGTCGATCCGGTATCCCCGACCGACACCGCCGGGGAGCGTGCTGTCACGCTCGAGGAGCAGCACCTGGTCGAGCTCCTCGGGAGTGCCGAGCGCGGCGAGCGTGGCGTGCGGGGGGACGATGCGCAGCGGGACGGCGAGGGTCCCGGCATCGAGGGTGCGGATACGGTGCTGCAGGGCCGCGCCGTCCAGGGCGCGGGTGGCGCCCTGCCACAGCATCCCCGCGATCAGCATCGCCCACACCAGGGTGAGCAGGGAGAGGCTCCCGGCCCCGCCGGTGCGCATGATCTGGACCAGCGGGTAGGCCACCACCGCCACGGCGATGCCGCGGCCCAGCCAGGCGGTGATCCTGGTGGCGAGCACCGGGTTCTTCAGCACCGCGCCCAGCAGCGATTCGAGCGCCCTCCCGCCGTCCATCGGCAGTCCGGGCAGCAGGTTGAACAGGGCCAGCACCAGGTTCAACCAGGCGCTGACGGAGAAGAACACCGCGAGCGTGGTGCCCTCGCCCGCCACCTGCGCGGCGACCGACATGAGCGCGGCCAGCACCGCGTTCGCGGCCGGGCCGGAGAGGGAGACGAGCACTGAGCCGAATGCGGACATCTGCCGGGCGCGATATTGCGTGTGCCCGCCCCAGAGGGTCAGGGCGATGTGGTCGACGGTGGCCCCGAAAGCGCGGGCGATCACGGCGTGCGCCGCCTCGTGCGCGAGGACCGAGACGATCATGAACAGTCCGATCCCGATGGCCAGCAGCACCACCGCGCCCGGCTCCGCACCGCCCCGGCTCAGCGCCGGGTACATCAGCACCGCGAGCAGCAGCACGGTGACGAGCGTTCCGGGGCTCACCTTGATCGGAGGCAGCGCGCCGAGGCGCAGCGTGGGGCTTCTCATGATCCATCTCCTCCGCCACCGGGGCGGCGGCTCCCTCTGGGCAGGCTGAGGATAACCGTTCCCCCTGCGCCCCAGCTCGGAGTCCCCCGGTGCCTATGATGGAGGGATGAGTCGAATCGCCATCACGGCTTTCAGCGGATGGAACGATGCCGGCGATGCCGCCACCGGGGTGATCGAGCATCTGCTCGAGGTCTGGCCCTCTCGGCCCGTCGGTGCGGTGGATGCCGAGGAGTTCATCGACTTCCAGGTCAACCGTCCCGAGATCCGCACGGACGAGGACGGGCTGAGGGTCATCGACTGGCCGGACACCCAGCTGCGGCTGGTGACGCCTCCGAGCGGTCCCGAGCTGGTCACCGTCATGGGCCCCGAACCGTCCCTGCACTGGAAGCGGTTCTGCGACGAGGTGCTCGAGCAGCTCCAGATCCTGGACGTCAGCGAAGTGGTGTCGCTGGGCGCTCTGCTCGCGGATTCACCGCACAGCCGCCCGCTGCCGGTCAGCGCCGAGGTCGAGGTGCTTCCCGCCCAGGCCGTCGACTCGGCCGAGCGCTACTCGGGACCGGTCGGGGTGCCCACGATCCTGGCCCGCCGCACCGCCGCCGCCGGGCTGCGGACCACCAGCGCATGGGTGCAGGTCCCTCACTACGTCTCCCAGAACTCGTCCCCGAAGGCCGTGCTGGGGCTGATGCGGGAGGTGCAGAAGGTGGTCAGCGCCTCGATCCCGCTCGATGAGCTGGTCGAGGACGCGGAAGCCTGGGAGCGCGGTGTGGATGAGCTCGCCCGCACCGATGAGGACGTCGCGGACTACGTGCGCCGACTGGAGCGTGCCCAGGACGCCGCCAGCCTGCCGGAGGCCAGCGGCGAGGCGATCGCCGAGGAGTTCGAGCAGTTCCTGCGCCGCCGGCGCGAGCAGGGCTGAGCTCAGCTCCGCTCACCCAAGGCCAGCCAGCCAGTCAGCCCGGCTCAGCCCGGCTCAGCTCAGCTCGGCTCTCAACTCAGCTCAGCTCAGGAGCGCGATCCCGAAGAGGGCATCGACCGCCGCCGCGACGTCTCCGGGGCCCTCGCTCGGATCATCGGAGCGCGCTGAGGTCCCACCGTCGGCCCAGCTGTCCAGGGCCTCGAGGGCGGAGGCGGTGTCGAGGTCGTCGCGCAGCGCCGCGCGCAGGGCCTGGACCGTCGCCGGACAGTGCCCGCCGCGCTGGGCTGCGGTGCGATAGCGGGCAAGGCGGGTATCGGCCAGCTCGAGCTCCTGCGCGGACCACTCCCAGTCCGAGCGGTAGTGGTGGGCCATCAGCACCAGCCGGATGGCCATCGGGTCCACGCCGTCCCGCACCAGGCGGTGCACGAAGACGAGGTTCCCTAGCGACTTGCTCATCTTCTCGCCGTCATAGGCGACCATCCCGCTGTGCGCGTAGGTCGTCGCGAACGGTCGGCCGAGGGCCACCGAGTGGGCGGCGCTGAGGTCATGGTGGGGGAAGATCAGATCGCTCCCGCCCGCCTGGATGTCGAAGGGGAGATCCAACGCCTCCTGCGCGATACAGACGCATTCGACGTGCCACCCGGGACGGCCACGGCCGAGCACCCCGGCATCCCAGGCAGGCTCGCCCGGTCGCTCGGCACGCCAGAGCAGCGGATCGAAGGGACCGCGCTTGCCCTCCCGCTCGGGGTCTCCCCCGCGTTCGGCGAACACCTCGAGCATCTGCGACTCGGACCAGCCCGAGACGTCGCCCAGGGCGCCGTCCACGGCGAGATCCAGATACCAGTCCGGCCCCTCGGCATCGTTCGCCGCGACCGGATAGGCCCGGCCCCGTGCGTGCAGAGCGAGGACCACGGCGATGATCTCGTCCATCGCCTCGCTCACCGAGCGATAGGTCTCCGGGGCGATGATCCGCAGCGCGGCCATGTCCTCGGAGAACAGCTCGACCTGGGACGCGGCGAGCTCCTGCCAGTCCACCCCGTCGCGGTCCGCGCGTTCGAGCAGCGGGTCGTCGACGTCGGTGATGTTCTGCGCCGTCTCGACCTCGAGCCCCGAATCGTGCAGGGCCCGGCGCATCAGATCCGCGGCGTGGTAGGTCGACGCGTGACCGAGGTGGGTGGAGTCATAGGGGGTGATCCCGCAGACGTACAGCCGTGCCCGTCCCGAGACCAGCGGAGTGATCGGTGCGACCCTGCCGGTGCGCGAGTCGTACAGGCGCAGCGGCCTGCCGGAAGCGGGAAGCGGGCTGAGAGAGGGGGAAGTCCAGGATTGCACTACGTGATCATACGATCCGTCGGCCTCCCGCGGTTCAGGCCCCGCCCAGGGGGTCGACCAGCCCCGTGCCGAGCAGCGCCAGCAGCACCAGACCGGCGACGATCCGGTAGATGACGAAGATCAGATACGAACGATTCTCGATCAGGCGCATGAACCAGACGATCACCGCGTAGCCCACGGCGAAGGCCACGACGGTGGCGACCACCATCGCCAGCAGTGACGGCTCACCGGCGGCTGCGGCGGCGGCGCGACCGTCGGCCGTCAGCAGCACCGGGACCTCTTTGGCCGCCTTGTACAGCCCCGAGGCGAACACGGCCGGGATCGCGAGCAGGAAGGCGTAGCGGGCGGCGGCCTGGCGGGTGTAGCCCATCAGCAGCCCGGCGGTGATGGTGCCACCGGAACGGGAGACGCCGGGGATCAGCGCGAGAGCCTGTGCCAGGCCGAAGATGATGCCGTCGCGCACGGTGAGCTCCTTGAGCTCCTTCCGCTGGGGGGCGATGCGGTCCGCGAGCCCCAGCAGCAGACCGAAGACGATCAGCATCGTCGCAGTGATGTAGAGGTTCCGCAGGCTGTGGTCGATCTGGTTCTCGAAGAGCAGGCCCAGCACCCCGATCGGGATCGAGCCGAGGATCACCAGCCAGCCCATGCGCACGTCGGGATCGGAGTGCGGGATCTTCCCCGCCAGTGCCTTGAACCACTTGCCGATGATGCGAGTGATGTCTTTCCAGAAGTAGATCAGCACCGCAGCCTCGGTGCCCAGCTGGATGATCGCCGTGAACGCGGCGCCCGGATCCTGACCGGGGTCCATCAGCTCCCCGACCACGCGCACGTGGGCGCTCGAGGAGACGGGGAGGAACTCGGTCAATGCCTGGACCAGGCCCAGGATCACCGCCTCGATGAACGACATGGACACTCCTCGATGGGTTCTGCGGGCCTGCGGTGCCGGCGAGCATCGGTGCCGGACCCGGACAGAGTACGCGGCGCCGAGCGGTGAGCCCGGCGCCGCGCAGCGGAGCAGTGGTGAAGACTACGTAGAGGTCCTGGGACGTGTGACCGGAGGCGCTCAGCGCTCAGCGCGGCGCGTCGTCCTCGTCATCTTCGTCCTCGTAGTCGTCATCGTCGTCGTCGTCCTCGTCATCGTCATCGTCGTCCTCGTCATCGTCCTCGAAGTCGTCGAGATCGTCGAAGTCGTCATCGTCGTCCTCATCGTCGTCGTCCTCGTCGAACACGATCAGGGGGGTGGCGACGTCATAGGCGTCGAAGAGTGCATCGTCGTAGGTGTCGAAGGCGTTGGCGAGCCGCTCGGTGGCGGACTCCAGCGCGGGATCGTCTTCCCCCCGCGAGCCGGCGGCGGCTTCGTAGTGGCGTTCGAGGGCAGCGATCAGCGCAGCAAGAGCGGAGCGAGGATCCGTGTTCATGGTTGGACCGTACATCCTCGAGCGGCAGAATGAACAGTGGAAGCGTGCACGCATTGGTCACGAATCCGCCGCAGTCCCAGCAGCGCAATCGACCACTGCTGTCGCAGGTCATCGACCACAGGAGGAAAACCGTTGATCCGACCCCGCACCCCTCTCGTCGCCGGCGTTCAGCACGTGAGCGATCCGCGCGGATGGCGCGACCTGCCCGTCGAGCGCGGACGGCGCGCAGCGGACTACGAGTTCCAGATCATCACGGTGCCGCGGGGCACCTCCTTCGGCCAGGTGCGCGCTGAGCTGACCGAGCAGGCGGAGTACGGCCGGTGGGAGCACGCCCGCACCCGCCTCTACCTCGGGGGCGGGAAGAAGGTCTGGATGCGCCGACGGATCATCCGGGTGGAGTCGACGCTCTAGCCCGGGTCTGTCCACAGCCGGCAGGAGCAGGCGGCAGAGCTCCTCAGCATCTGGTGCAATGGCCTGGTGTCCATGAGCTTCCTGCTGCTGTGCGCCGTGCTGCTGGTGATCTACCTGCCGCCCGCACTCGCGCTGGCCTGGGTCGACGGGCGAGAGCGCCGACTGCCTAACCGCTGGGTCGGGCTGCTGACCGGCGCGGTGACCCTTGCGCTGGCGGTCCTCGCCCTCTTGGTGCCGACGATGCGCCCGGACCTGGCCACGGCCGCGGTGCTCGCTCTGGTGCTGGGGCTCGGAGCGATCCTGGTGGCGCTGCTGGCTCCCCCGCTGCTGGGCATGGGCGATGCCAAGACGCTGCCGGTGGTAGTGCTGATGTCAGCGGCCCTCGGCGGCGAAGTCCTGATCGGGGCGCTCCTCGGGATCGCTCTGGTGGGAGGCGTGATCGGAATGGTGGTGCTCGGCGTGACCCGCCGCGCCGGGGTGCGGTTCGCGCTGGGACCGGTGCTGCTGGCCGGGCCGTTCCTGGGCCTGCTGGGGGCTCCGCTGGTGCGCGCCGCCCTCGGCACCGGCTGACCACCTCGGACCGACTGCCCCCGCGGACCGGCTGACCCCGCGGACCGGCTGCTCCCTCGGACCGATTGATCGCTCGGACCGGCTGACCCCTTGAACTGAGCGGCCGGTGAGCCGGTCAGGCACCTCCATATCTCAGACGGAGGGCGCGGCCCGCCGCTGGCGCCGGACCTCGTAGAGCGCGATGGATCCGGCGACCGACGCGTTCAAGGAGGAGGCGCTGCCGGTCATCGGGATCTCCGCGACCACATCGCAGGCCTCCCGCCAGCCGGCGCTCATCCCGATGGTCTCGTTCCCGACGACCAGGAGCGTGGGGCCGGAGAGGTCCGTGTCCGCCAGCTGGTGGCCGCCGGCCTCGTCGAGCCCGATCACGGTCCACGGCTCCCCCAGGGCCCGACGCTCATCGATCCACGCCATCACCTCGCGATGGGAGGGCAGGCGCAGCACCGGCATCGCGAACAGGCTTCCAGTGCTGGCACGTATCGCGGCCGGGTCCCACGCATCGGCGGAGTGCCCGGTGATCAGCAGGCCGGTCCCGCCGAGGGCGTCGACGGAGCGGGCCAGTGAGCCGATGTTGCCGGGGCCGGCGGGGCGGTCGAAGACGACCAGCACGTCCGAGCGCCCAGGGCGCAGCCTCTCCAGGTCATCTGCGGGCAGCGCCGCGATCGCCAGCAGCTCCGGGGTGCCGTCCTCGCGCTCCCCCAGCTCTGCCATCAGCTCCGGGGCGAGCACCACCACCGGCGCCGGGCTGCTCTGCAGCAGCTCCTGCGCCCACTGGGACGGATGCTCCCTGCCGTCGGTCAGCAGCGTCCGGATCTCGATGCCATGGGCGATGGCCTGCGAGATCGGACGCACGCCCTGGATGATCATCTCGCCGGCGCGAGAACGTTTGGTGCGGTTGCCCAGCAGCGCCTGCCATTGCTGGAAAAGTGCGTTGCGCCGGTCCAGTCGGGAGGGCAGGCGCGGTGCGCCCCTGCGGGCTCCGGGCGCGGAGGCGGAGGCAGAGGCGGAGTGCCGGTTCATGCTCCGGCTCCGTCGTAGCCGAGCTGTCGCCAGGCCTCGTAGACCGCGATCGAGACTGCATTGGCCAGGTTCAGCGAGCGCCGGGCAGGGAGCATCGGGATCCGGACGCGGGAGGTGATGCGCGGATGATCCATGACGTCCTGGGGCAGGCCGGTCGGCTCGGTCCCGAAGAGGAGCACATCCTCCCGGGTGTACTCGATGCTCTCGAAGCTCACGTCCGTGCCCGAGGTGAAGGCGAACACCCGCGCGCCGGGGACCGCGGCGAAGGCCTGCTCGATGCCGGGATGGATGCTGACATCGGCGAGGTCGTGATAGTCGAGACCTGCGCGGCGCAGCTTCGCGTCCTCGAGATCGAAGCCGAGCGGCTCGATCAGGTGCAGGTGCGCGCCAGTGACGGCGGACAGCCGGATCGCATTGCCGGTGTTCCCGGCGATCGCGGGTTCGTGGAGGAAGACGTGGACCATGCCGCAGATTCTTCCACGCCACCGTTGACGGCGATGGATCCGGGAATGCGAAGAGCCCCTCTCCACAGTGTGGAGCGGGGCTCTATTCGCGTGTCCGGAGGGGGACTTGAACCCCCACGCCCGATAAAGGGCACTAGCACCTCAAGCTAGCGCGTCTACCAATTCCGCCACCCGGACGGGTGATCGCCGTAGCGACTAGAGCAGATTAGCACGCACCTGCGGATGGTTCGCACCCGAAAGCGGCACTGCCAGGGCGAACGTGAAGACAATCACGCCGGGGCTCCGACGCGGCCTTCCGCCATCATGGAGTGGAGCAGCACCAGGACCGCCTCGACGCGGGCTGCCAGCAGCCCATCGGGGTTCGGTAGCCGTGCGGCGAGGTCTTGGAGGGCGGCCGCACAGAGCACGGTCATCGTTGCGTCGGGCGTCTCCATGAGGTGCGCAGACCACTCCCCCATGGAGCTCAGCAGTGCGGAGAGCTCATCGGTCGCGGTGCGCCGACTCTCGGTGAGCAGCTCCACCCGGGCTCGGGCCGCGAGCGCCGTGCAGCGCCGCAGCACCGCGACCGACTCGTCGGCATCGATGGGGACCCTGTCGGGTTCCGCCGCAGCCCCTCGCCGATCTCCCCTCGAGGAAGGCTGGCCGAGGCCGACCTGGGCCACCGCATCGATCTGTTCGCCCGCTTCGCGCTCCAGCTCCATGAGTCACTTCCCTCGTGCTCTCCCCGGGCCCGTCGGGCCTGTCCGTCGTCCATGACTTTACCCATGCTTTACCTGTGGAGACAAGGGTCTTTACCAGCCGGAAGACGAGGCCTGATGAGAGCTGGAGCCTGCCGGGTGACCAGGCCTGCTGGGGCGGAGCCGAGATGCTCGCTCAGACCTCGGTGACGGACCTGCGCCGGGCCAGTTCCGTGCGCGCTGCAGCGAGCATCTCCCGCACCGGCGCGGCCGGGATCGCGAGCATGGAACGGAGCTGCATATCGGCCTGGTGCGCCAGCATCTCGAGTCCGTCCGCCACCTCGCCCCCGCAGCTCTGGATCACCTCGGCGATCGGCGCGGGCCATGGGTCGTAGAGCACGTCGAGGACCACCCCGGGCACGGCGAGATCGGACTGAGCCCGCCATTGCTCGGCGACCGCACGGGCCCCCTCGATGGCCAAGGCGCTGACCACCACATCTGCGGCGAGCACCTCGTGATGCCGCTCCCAGGGGATCTGCTCCACGGCCACCCCACGGATGGCGGCATACTCCTCGAGCGATGCGAGCTTGTGCGCGCTGCGGGCCGAGAGCAGCACCCTCTGCACACCGAGCTCCGCCAGGGCGGCGAGGGCGCTCAGGGCGGTGGCACCCGAGCCGAGCACGGCACCGGTCTCCGGAGCGGCGGCACCGTGGTCCTGCAGTGCGGCGACGATGCCGTGGACGTCGTGGTTCTCGGCGCGCCATCCCTGGCCGGTGCGGATCAGGGTGTTGGAGATGCCGAGCTGGCGGGACGTCTCGTCGGCCTCGGAACCCAGCGAGAAAGCCTCGGGCTTGCCCGGCATGGTCACGCTGAGGCCCTGCAGCCCCCGCCCGGGACCCTGGCGGAGGAACTGCGCGAGCTCCCCGGCGCGCACCTGATGACGTTCGTAGACGGCGTCCGTGATGCCGAGCGCCTCATAGGCGGTGCGGTGGAGGATGGGCGAGAGGGAGTGCTCGACCGGCGAGCCGACCACCGCGAACCGACGCGGGCTCATCCCTTCGCGTCCGCCCATTCCTGCCACTCCTTGACGTTCTCCTCGTGCTCGGCCCAGGTGGCCGCGAACTTCGTCTCCCCGGTGTCGGTGTTCACGCTGACGAAGTACAGCCAGTCACCTTCAGGCGGCGCGTCGACGGCATCCAGCGCATTGGCCCCGGGCGCGGCGATCGGTCCAGGCGGCAGCCCCTGGTACTTGTACGTGTTGTAGGGGCTGTCCGTGGCGCGCTCCGCATCGGAGGTCCCCACGCTCGCGGACTTCCCGGTCACGTAGTGGACGGTGGAGTCGAACTGGAGCTTCATCGGCTTCCCCTTGGCCTCGCCGGCCCCCTCCAGACGGTTCTCGATGGTCCGCACGACCTTGCCGTAGTCCTCGGGTTTGCGCACCTCCATCTCCGCGAGGGAGGCGATGGTCAGCGACTCGTGCCACTGCTCCTGCGGGATGTCACGAGCGGTCAGCTCCTTCTCCATCCGATCCCACATCATCTGGATGACATCCTCGGCGGTGGCATCCTCGTAGATGTCATAGCGGCCGGGCCAGAGGTAGCCCTCGAGCGATCCGGCAGCGTTCTCGGGGATCCCGTAGCTGGTGTAGTCCTCGGCCGCAGCGGTGAAATCCTCGACCGGGATATCCGTCTCCGCAGCCAGCTGCTCCCAGATCTGGGTCAGCCGCTTCCCCTCGGGGATGATCACCCTCTGGCCGGCGAGGTTCGACGGATCCAGCAGTGCCTCCAGCGCATCCGCGGAGGTCATCTCCAGCTTCAGGCGGTAGATGCCGGGCTCGATGCGAGCGGCCTCGGGAGTGTTGGAGAAGAGGTTGACGAATGGGCCGGCGCTCTTGATCACTCCCATCTCCACGAGCGTGCCGGCGATGTCGGTACCGGTGTCGCCTTCGGCCACCTCGACCACCGCCTCGCCGCTGCCGGGCCCCGGATAGTCTGCGGCCTCCTGCTCGAGGCTGACGTTGGACGTGATCCAGCGGTACCCCTGGATCCCGCCGACGATGAGCCCGCCCACCACCAGCAGCACCAGCAGCACCGGCAGCACCCCCCGCAGGAATCCGTGGCGTCGACGCGACCGCTTGGGCCCTCTGCGACGTCCGCGTGCGCCATCCCGACCCGCCGCTGCGGGCTCGCCGCCCTGAGAATCCGCCAGGTCGACGAAGGAGAGCTCCTCGTCGTTCACAGGGTGTCCTCCTCGGTCGATGGCGGGATGGCGGTGGCGGGCACCCGCTCACCAGCGCGCGCCGCGGTGGACCGTTCGATGTCCAGCGCCTGCTGGAGGATCATCACTGCGGCCACCTGGTCGACGACCTGGCGGTGCTTGCGGCCCTTCCTGCCGGAGCTGTGGAGCGCCTTGTGCGCGGAGACGGTCGTCAGCCGTTCGTCGATGAGCCTGACCTCGAGCTCCGGAGAGCCTGCGGCGAGCTCCACGGCGAAGGTTCGCGCCTTCTGTGCCGCGACGCCTTCAGTGCCGTTCAACGACCGTGGGAGCCCCACCATGATGACATGCGCGTCGAGCTCCGCAGCCTCTGCCAGCACTCGCCCCACCGCCGTGTCACGGGCGAGGGTCTCGACCGGAGTGGCGATCATCCCGTCGAGGTCGCTGCGTGCCAGACCGACCCGCACATCACCGACGTCGACCCCGAGCCTGACCCCGCGGGGCAGCGACGGGGGCTGCTGTCGGGACTCCTCGCCGTTGCCCGGGCTCATGCGTCCTGAGCCGCCTCGATCGCCGCGTGCACAGCGGCCAGTGCCGCAGGCACCTGGGCGGGCTCGCCGCCGCCGCCCTGCGCCATGTCCGGCTTGCCACCGCCACGGCCACCCATCGCCTCGGCCGCGATGCGCAGCAGGGAGCCCGCGGCGAGGCCACGCTCGCGCGCGGCGGCGTTGGTGGCGATCACCAGGGCCGCCCGACCGCTCTCGTGGCCGGCGACCGCGACCGTCACCGGCGAGTCCTCGCCGAGCCGGGAGCGGAGGTCGAGGGCGAGGGTGCGCAGATCTCCTGCGGCGACACCTTCACCGGCATCGTGCGTCAGCACCCGGATGCCGGCGACCTCGGTGGTGGAGTCCACGAGTCGCCCGGCCTCAGCCTGCAGCTGCTGGCCGCGCAGCGCCGCGAGCTGCTTCTCCATGTCCTTCATCCGCTGGGTGAGGACGCGCACCCGCTCGGGCAGCTCCTCGGCGGCGCCGACCTTCAGCAGCTCGGACAGCTGGGAGACCAGTGCGTGCTCCTTGGCCTGGTGGCGGTAGGCGGAGAGCCCCACCAGCGCGTCGACGCGCCGCACCCCGCTGCCGATGGACGCCTCGCCCATCAGCTGCACGGTGCCGATCGCGCCGGTGCTGGAGACATGGGTGCCGCCGCACAGCTCACGGGACCAGTCACCGCCGATGGAGACCACGCGCACGACCTCCCCGTACTTCTCGCCGAACAGCGCCTGCGCGCCGAGGGACTTGGCCTCGTCCAAGGACATCTGCTGGTCGGTGACGGTCAGCTCGTCCTGCAGGAGCGTGTTCACGCGGCCCTCGATCTGCTCGAGCACCGACTTCGGCACGGCCTGGCCGTAGCGGAAGTCGAAGCGCATCCTGCCCGGGGAGTTCTCGGAGCCGGCCTGGGTGGCGCTGTGGCCGAGCTCCTCGCGCAGGGACTCGTGGACCATGTGGGTGGCGGTGTGGGCGCGGGCGATGGCGCCGCGTCGTTCGCCGTCGATGGTCGCGATCGCGGAGGCGCCCTGCGCGAGAGAGCCCTCGACGAGGCGCCCGCGATGGACGATCAGTCCGCGCACGGGCTTCTGCACGTCGTCGACCTCGATCAGGCCGCCGCCGGTGAGCGTGATGCGGCCCTGATCGGCGAGCTGGCCGCCGGACTCCGCGTAGAAGGGGGTGGAGGCGAGGACGACCTCGACCTGGGCCGGGGCCTCGACGGCGGTGACCAGCTTGCCGTCCACCAGCACCGACTCGACCGTGGTGGCGACGGTGTCCTCGGTGTATCCCAGGAAGGGCACCTCGCCGCCGCGCTCGGTGAGCAGCCGGTTGTAGATCGCGGTGTCGGTGTGTCCGGACTTCTTCGCGGCGGCGTCGGCACGCGCGCGCTCGCGCTGCTCCTGCATCGCTCCGCGGAAGGCGTCCGCGTCGACCTGCAGCCCGACCTCCTGCGCCATCTCCATGGTGAGGTCGATGGGGAAGCCGTAGGTGTCATGGAGGCGGAAGGCGTCGTCGCCGGCCAGGACCCGGCCGCCGCCGTTCTTCACCTCGCCCGCGAGCTGCTCGAAGATGGAGGTGCCCGTCTCCAGGGTGCGACGGAACGCCTCCTCCTCGGCGTAGACGATCTCGCTGATCCGCGGGAAGTCCGCCTCGAGCTCGGGATAGGACTCGACCATCAGGGATTTCGAGATCGGCAGCAGCGCGGGCATCGACGGCTGCGCGTAGCCGAGCAGCCGCATCGAGCGCACCGCCCGCCGGATCAGCCGGCGCAGCACGTAGCCGCGTCCCTCGTTGCCCGGGCGCACCCCGTCGGAGACCAGCATCAGCGCGCTGCGCACATGGTCGCCGATGATCCGCAGGTGGACGTCGTCCTCCTCGTCCCCGCCGTAGGCACGGCCCGAGAGCTCCTGCGCCTTCTCGATGACCGGGAAGATCTGGTCGATCTCGTACATGTTCTGCTTGCCCTGCAGCAGGTAGGCGACGCGCTCGACGCCGAGACCGGTGTCGATGGACTTCTGGTCCAGCTCGCCGAGGAGGGGGTAGTCCTTGCCCTTGCCCTCGCCGCGCAGGTACTGGTCGAAGACCAGATTCCAGATCTCGATGTAGCGGTCCTCGCCCTTCTCGTCTCCGGGCCATTCGGGGACGGTGCCGGTGACGGCGTCGGGTCCGTACTCGGGGCCGCGGTCGTAGTGCCACTCGCCGCACGGACCGGCGGGACCGGGCTGGCCGGTGTCCCAGAAGATCTCCTCGCGCGGCAGGCGCACCACGCGCTGCGGGTCCAGGCCCACGACCTCCGTGACGTGGCGGTAGGACTCCTCGTCCTGCTCCCAGACGGTGAACCAGAGGCGCTCGGGGTCGAAGCCGAATCCGCCGTCCTCCTGCGAGGTGGTCAGCAGCTCCCAGGAGAGGTCGATCGCGCCGGTCTTGAAGTAGTCGCCGAAGGAGAAATTCCCGGCCATCTGGAAGAAGGTGCCGTGGCGCGTGGTGCGGCCGACGTTCTCGATGTCATTGGTGCGGATGCACTTCTGGACGCTCGCCGCGCGGGGGTAGGGAGCCTTCTCCGTCCCGACGATGTACGGGATGAAGGGGACCATCCCGGCGATCGTGAACAGGATCGACGGGTCGGAGGACACCAGCGAGCTGCTGGGCACGATCTCGTGGTTCTTCTTCGCGAAGAAATCGAGCCAGCGATGACGGATCTCGGAGGTGCGCATGGTCGGGAGGTGTCCTTCCTGGAACAGCCGGGGTGGGCCCGCTCTGCGGGCGAGGTGCTTCTGCGGACACGAAGGCCCCGGTCAGGGTACCGGAGTACACCCGCCGGGGCCTGTCGCGCCGCGGTGAAGAAAGGTCAGCGAGCGTAGTACTCGACGACCATCTGGACCTCACAGGTCACGGGGACCTCAGCGCGCTTGGGGCGCGCGACGAGCTGGGCCTTCAGCTCGGGAAGCTCGACCGAGAGGTACGAGGGGGTCTTGGCGAGGACGTCGGAGTTGCCGCCCTCAGCAGCGATCTGGAACGACTCCATCGCCTGTGACTTGGGCTTGACCTGGATGGTCTGGCCCGGGGAGACGCGGTACGAGGGACGGTCCACCAGCTTGCCGTCGACCAGGATGTGGCGGTGCACCACGGCCTGGCGGGCCTGGAGGGTGGTGCGGGCGAAGCCGGAGCGCAGGACGAGCGCGTCCAGGCGCATCTCCAGCAGCTCGACCATGCTCTCACCCGTCAGACCGGGCTCCTTCTTGGCGTCCAGGTAGGCGCGGTGCATCTGCTTCTCGCGGATTCCGTACTGCGCGCGCAGACGCTGCTTCTCCTTGAGTCGCACTGCGTAGTCCGACTCGGTACGACGGCGAGCACGGCCGTGCTCGCCCGGGGGGTACGGGCGCTTCTCGAAGTACTTGACGGACTTCGGGGTGAGCGGGAGCCCGAGGGCTCGGGACAGGCGCGCCTGACGGCGCGCGCGGGTGACGTTGGTCACGAGGTATACCTCTTGTTCGCGTGTGGTGAATCCAGTCGTGCAGCCGCGGATTCAGCGACCCACATTACCGCAGCAACTCCTCGAGGTCCACGATCGACGACACTGGTCACGCCTTACTTCCTGTGGAGTGCCTCACGCCGGCTCCCGGCCGGGGCGGCGTGCCTGGTGCGGCGCCTCAGCGCCCCCGCGCATCGCCCCGCGCAGCAGCTCATCGGCGTCCGTGCATTTCAGCATCGCAGCGCCACCTCCGCTATCGCAGCGCCACCTCAGCTCGAGGTCACGAGCGCAGGATCCGTCGCAGCGCCTCGACCCGGCTCCGGGTGCGCTCCTCGTTCCCGTGGCCCTTGGGGTGGTAGTAGTCCACGCCCACCAGGTCATCGGGTGCGTACTGCTGGGCCACCACCCCGTGCGGGGCGTCATGCGCGTACCGGTACTCGGTGCCGTGCCCGAGCTTCTTCGCGCCGGAGTAGTGCGCATCGCGCAGGTGCGCCGGGATGCCCTGGCCCTTCCCCGCCCGGACATCGGCGATGGCCGCATCGAGTGCCTGGTAGGAGGCGTTGGACTTGGGCGCGGTGGCGATATGGACCACGGCCTGTGCGAGCGGGATCCTCCCTTCGGGCATGCCGAGCATCTGCACCGCCTGCATCGCGGCGACGGCGACCTGGAGGGCGCTCGGATCGGCCATGCCGACCTCCTCCCCGGCGGCGATCACCACTCGGCGGGCGATGAAGCGGGGGTCTTCCCCCGCCTCGATCATCCGCGCCAGGTAGTGCAGGGCTGCGTCGACATCGCTGCCGCGCATCGACTTGATGAAGGCGCTGGTGACGTCATAATGCTGGTCCCCGGCCCGGTCGTAGCGCACGGCGGCTCGGTTGACGGCCTGGGAGAGCACCGCAGCATCGATCTCCGGGGTCTCCTTCATCAGCGCCGCCGCCGCGGCCGCCTCGAGGGATGTGAGGATCTTGCGGGCGTCCCCGCCGCCGAGCCGCAGCAGCGCCTCGCGAGCGTCGTCGGTCAGGGTCACGGAGCCCGCCAGGCCGCGCTCGTCCTCGAGCGCACGATCGACGAGCGCGTCGAGGTCCTCCTGCTCCAGCGACTCGAGGGTGAGCACGATCGAACGGGAGAGCAGCGGCGAGATGACCGAGAAGTAAGGGTTCTCCGTGGTCGCGGCGATCAGCGTGACCCAGCGGTTCTCGACGCTCGGCAGCAGGGCGTCCTGCTGGGATTTCGAGAAGCGGTGCACCTCGTCGACGAACAGCACCGTCTCGCGACCGATCGTCCGCAGCCGGGAGCGGGCCTGGTCCACGACCTCACGGATGTCCTTGACGCCGGCGAGGACGGCGGAGACCTCGACGAACTCGCGATCGCCGGACTGTGCGACGACGTAGGCCAGGGTGGTCTTGCCGGTGCCGGGCGGGCCCCACAGGATCAGGGAGCTGGGCGCGGTGCGGGAGTCGTCGGCTCCGACCAGGCGCCGCAGGGGGCTGCCCGGCTTGAGCGCGTCGCGCTGCCCCACCACCTCCTCGAGGGAGCGCGGGCGCATTCGCACCGCGAGCGGTGCGCGGTGGTCGCGGTTGCGATCCGAGAGCGTGCGCGGTGCGGGTTCATCGCCGCTCAGCGAGAAGAGGTCCTCGTCCATCCCCCCAGCCTAGGCCGAGGTGGCGACGCGGGCGCGCCGGGGCTCAGCGGCGGGGATCGAGCTCACGGGAGAGCCGTCCGGGCCACGCGGGGCCCTCGTAGATCATCGCGGTGTAGCCCTGGACCAGATCTGCGCCGGCATCGAGGCGGTCGCGCACGTCCTGGGCGCTGGTCACGCCGCCGCAGCTGATGATCACCGCGTCCTGCGGAAGGGTGGTGCGCAGCAGCTGCAGCACCTGCATCGAGCGGTCGGCGAGAATCGGCCCGGAGAGCCCGCCGGCACCGATCTGCTCGACCCGAGAGCGCGCGGTCGCCAGTGAGTCCGGGCGGGCGATGGTGGTGTTGGTCGCGATCACGCCCGCCAGCCCCACCTCGGCGGCGAGCCGGGCGACCGCCTGCACATCGCCGTCATGCAGATCAGGGGCGATCTTGACCAGCACCGGCACCTCCCGACGCAGCCGGGTCCGTACCGCAACAGCTTCCTGGACCACCGCCTCGAGGATCGGTCGGAGCATCTCGACGCTCTGGAGATCCCGCAGTCCGGGGGTGTTCGGGCTGGAGACGTTGATGGCGAGATAGCTGGCGTAGGGGGCGAGCAGCCGGGCGGAGAAGCGGTAGTCCTCAGCGGCGTCCTCGAGGGCGGTCACCTTGGACTTGCCGATGTTCACGCCGATCACGGCGCGCTGGCCACGTTCGGTGCGGCGCGCTCTGGCCAGCCGACGCGCCAGCGCCTGAGCTCCGTGGTTGTTGAAGCCCATACGGTTGATCAGGGCCCGGTCCTCGATCAGCCGGAAGGATCGCGGCCGGGGGTTCCCGGGCTGTGCCTTGGCGGTCACGGTGCCCACCTCGACATGGCCGAAGCCGAGATCGAGCAGTGCCAGCGGCACCTCGCCGTCCTTGTCGAAGCCTGCGGCCAAGCCCAGCGGGCTGCGGTGCTCGGCGCCGAGCACCCGGCGGGTGGGCCCGGTGTCCCGCAGCGGGTCCGTACCGCCGAACAGGGCCCGCAGCAGCTGCGGGCCTCCCGGCAGGCGATGAGCGTTTGCGAGCG
The DNA here is from genome assembly GCF_052377065.1 of Brachybacterium sp. AOP42-C2-15. Lineage (NCBI taxonomy): Bacteria > Bacillati > Actinomycetota > Actinomycetes > Micrococcales > Dermabacteraceae > Brachybacterium > Brachybacterium sp. AOP42-C2-15. The sequence continues at coordinate 46,205 of NZ_JBQSWK010000007.1, read as the reverse complement.
CCCGCACCGTGAGCCGATGAGCCTGTTCCGGGTCGAGCCGGCTCAGCACGCGGCGGAAGAGCACGTCATAGGGCCCACGTCGAGGGGCGTCGTCAGGGGTCACGAGGGATACCGTACGCGTTCCTGGTCGCGGATCTCAGTCCACAGGTCCCGAACGGCGTACTCGCGGTGCTCGCGACAGGTAGAACAGGGCGAGCACGGGCAACAGCAGGGGGACGAAGCCGTAGTCCTTGCCGTAGACGCCCCAGACCGTCCCATCCGGGAACAGCGCCGGATCGAGCAGGGTGAGGGTGCCGACGATGAGCACCCCAGCGAGTTCCGCGATGCACAGCGCCCTCGCCACCGGGGAGCCGCGGCCGCGACGCACCAGAGCGATGGTGACGGCGATGTAGGTCACGGCGGCGAGCAGGGAGAGGCTGTACGCGACCGGTGCGAAGGAGAAGTCACGCAGCACCTGCACCAGGCTGCGCGCGGTCGCCGACAGCGCGAAGATGCCGTACACCGCGATCAGCACGATCTCGAAGCCGCGCCCGGCGCGCTCGGGGCGACCCGGCGACGCCGCCGCCGCGCCCTTGCCGTGCTCAGCGCCCTTGACGTTCTTGACGTTCTCGACGTTCTCGACGTTCATGCGAAGCCTCCCGGCCAGATCTGCTCCAGCCTCATCAGCAGCACCATGGAGACCGCCGCGCAGACGGCGATGACGAGGCTTCCCCAGCGGCTGCGTTCGAACAGTCCCATCCAGCCGCCGCCGACCGCCATCAGCAGAGCCGTGAGGAGATAGCCGTAGAGCGTGACCCGCTCGGGAGGGTTCCCGCCGGCGAGGTCCTTGAGCCCCAGGGCGATGCCCAGCACGGCCCAGGACGCGGCCAGCAGGGCGCACGCGCCCAGCAGCACCAGATCGGCGTTCAGGTCACGCGCTGTGTAGTAGATCCCGAGCAGGGCGGTCAGCCCGCCCAGCACCAAGACCACGATGCTCAGCACCGTCATCTGCTTCTCCGCCCTCCTCCGTGGTACGCCGACATCGTGTCCGGCCCGCCCCTACGATAGAGCCATGCCCACCATCACCATCACCATCACCATCACCGATGCATCTCTGCGCGACGTCGCTGCCGACGTCCTCATCCTCCCCCTCCTCGCGGGCGCCGACGGCGCCCCCGCGACGGTGCCCGGCGCACCGGAGATCTCCGAGGCCATCTCGGGTCTCGATGCCTCCTCCGCCCGAGGCGATCTCCACCGGATCCCCTCCTACGGACTGGCCTCCGCAACCTCGCTGCTGCTGGTCGGCCTCGGTGACGAGGATCTCGCCAAGGTCGAGGACGAGGACTTCCGGCTCGCCTTCGGCGCGGCCACCCGCTCGCTCGCCGGGGTCGAGAACGCCGCGATCGCCGTGCCCACCGCCACCACGCAGCAGCGCGCCGCAGCCCTCGAGGGCGCCGCGCTCGGCGCCTACACCTTCACCACCTACAAGACCGGCACCGGTGCCGGTGCACCGAAGGCCGCCCTCGCAGCCCTCACCCTGATCACCGAGGGCGACGCCGACGCCGCCCAGACCGCGGTCGACCGCTCCGGCGTGCTCGCCGAGATCGTCGGCATCGTGCGCGACCTCGTCAACACGCCCCCGAACCTGCTCCATCCCGCCGAGTTCGCCCGCCGCGCCGAGGAGCTCGTCGCCGAGCTGCCGATCACGGTGACCGTCCTGGACGAGAAGCAGCTTGCCGAGGGCGGCTACGGCGGCATCGTCGGCGTCGGCCAGGGATCGACTCGCCCGCCGCGCCTGGTGCGCCTGGAGTACGCCCCCGCGAAGGCCACCAGCTCTGTCGCCCTGGTCGGCAAGGGCATCACCTTCGACACCGGCGGCATCTCGCTCAAGCCCGCGGCCGGCATGGACGACATGACCTCCGACATGACCGGCGCCGCCACCGTGCTGGCGGCAGCTGTCGGTGCCGCCCGCCTCGGCCTCGAGGTCAAGGTCACCACCTACCTCGCCCTGGCCGAGAACATGCCCGGCGGTGGGGCTCAGCGCCCCGGTGACGTGGTCACCATGCGCAATGGGAGGACTGTCGAGGTGCTCAACACCGATGCGGAGGGGCGGATGGTGATGGCCGACGCGCTGGTCGATGCGGTCGCCGAGAACCCCGATCTGGTGGTCGACGTCGCCACCCTCACCGGTGCGGCGGTGGTGGCGCTGGGCAAGCGCACCGCCGGCGTGATGGGCACCTCCGAGGGCCGCGACCTCGTGATGGCGGCCTCTGAGACCACCGGCGAGCCGTTCTGGCCGCTCCCCTTCCCCAGCGAGCTGCGTGCCGATCTCACCGGCCGCGTCGCTGATCTGCGCAACATCGGGGACCGACCGGGCGGTGCGCTCTCGGCGGGCATCTTCCTGGCCGAGTTCGTGGGCGATACCCAGTGGGCGCATCTGGACATCGCGGGACCGGGCTACGCCTCCTCGCCCCTGGGCTACATGGGCAAGGGCGCCACCGGGATGAGCACCCGCACCGTGCTGCAGATCCTCGCGGACGTCGCCTCACGCCCCGCACCGTGATGCGCACCGCACCACAGCACTGAGAGATCGCGCGAAGCAGTCGGCCCGGCGCCGCCTGGTGGCCTAGCATGGGACACGCAGGCGGCGCCGTCGGCCATCCAGGTCCGGGCGGGTCGCGGAGTGACGTATACACCGAGGAGCACACAGGTGGCGGAGACAACCACTGACCAGTTCGACGTCGTGATCCTGGGCGGTGGCAGCGGCGGCTATGCGGCCGCGCTGCGCGGAGCCCAGCTCGGCCAGAAGATCGCGCTCGTGGAGAAGGACAAGCTCGGTGGCACCTGCCTGCACCGCGGCTGTGTCCCGACCAAGGCGCTGCTGCACGTCGGCGAGCTCGCCGACGCCCCGTCCGAGGCCGCTGATGCCGGCGTCGACCTCACTCTGAACGGCATCGATGCCGCGAAGGTGCTCGGCTTCAAGGACAAGATCATCGGCCGGCTCTACAAGGGCCTGCAGGGCCTGGTGAAGTCGCGCAAGGTCGAGTACGTCGAGGGCTTCGGCACGCTCACGGGACCGAACACCGTCTCGGTCGAGACCGAGTCCGGCACCCGCACCCTGACCGGCAAGAACATCATCCTGGCCTCCGGCTCGTACTCGAAGACCCTTCCGGGCATCGACCTCGGCGGCCGCTTCCTCGACTCCGAGGCCGCGTTGCAGCTGCCCGAGATCCCCAAGAACCCCATCATCCTGGGCGGCGGCGTGATCGGGGTCGAGTTCGCCTCGATCTGGAAGTCGCTCGGCGCGGAGTCCGTGACCATCATCGAAGGCCTCCCCCACCTGGTCGCCAACGAGGACGAGGCGCTGTCCAAGGCACTCGAGCGCGCGTACAAGAAGCGCGGGATCAAGTTCTCGCTGGGCATCTTCACCGAGAAGGCCGAGCAGACCGAGTCCGGGGTGAAGGTCACCCTCGCCGACGGCAAGGTCTTCGAGGGCGACTACCTGCTGGTCGCTGTGGGTCGTGGCCCGAACACCTCAGGGCTCGGCTACGAGGAGCAGGGCATCGAGATGGATCGCGGCTTCGTGCTCGCGAACAACGAGACCCTCGAGACCAACGTCCCCGGCGTCTACGCCGTGGGTGACATCGTCCCCGGCCTGCAGCTCGCGCACCGCGGCTTCGCCCAGGGCATCTTCGTGGCCGAGCGGATCGGCGGCCTGAACCCGGCACCGATCGTCGAGTCCGGCATCGAGCGGATCACCTATTGCGAGCCCGAGCTCGGTTCCGTGGGTCTGTCCGAGAAGCAGGCCAAGGAGCAGCTGGGCGAGGACGCCGTCGAGGTCTACGAGTACAACCTCGGTGGCAACGGCAAGTCCCAGATCCTCGGCACCACCGGCTTCATCAAGCTCGTCCGCGAGAAGGACGGGCCCATCATCGGCGTCCACATGATCGGCTCGCGCACCTCCGAGCTCATGGGCGAGGCGCTGCTCATCGTCAACTGGGAGGCCTACCCCGAGGATGTCGCCTCCCTCATCCACGGCCACCCCTCGCAGCACGAGGCCCTGGGCGAAGCTGCGCTCGCCCTCGCCGGCAAGCCGCTGCACGCCCACGCCTGAATCTTCCAGGAGGAGAAAACCCCATGTCTGAAACCGTGAAGATGCCGGCACTCGGCGAGTCTGTCACCGAGGGCACCGTCACCCGCTGGCTCAAGGCCGTGGGCGACACCGTCGAGGTCGACGAGCCGCTGCTGGAGGTCTCGACCGACAAGGTCGACACCGAGATCCCCTCGCCCGTCGCGGGTACCATCGAGAAGATCCTGGTCGAGGAGGACGAGGACGCCGAGGTCGGCGCCGATCTCGTCGTCATCGGCGATGGTTCCGGCTCTGAGGCTGCCGGATCGGCTGTTTCCGGTGCTGAGGCCGCTTCCGAGGAGGCCCCCGCCGAGTCGGAGGACGCTCCCGCCGAGGGCGAGGATCTCGCCTCCGACGAAACCGTCGCCCCGTCCACCGATGAGGAGGCTCCGGCCGGCGAGGACGAGAAGCCTGCCGAGGCTTCCGGCGATGCCGATTCCGGCACCTCCGGCGGCGCCGCCTCCGGTGAGGAGGTGACGATGCCCGCGCTCGGCGAGTCCGTCACCGAGGGCACCGTCACCCGCTGGCTCAAGGAGGTCGGCGACACCGTCGAGATCGACGAGCCGCTGCTCGAGGTCTCCACCGACAAGGTCGACACCGAGATCCCCTCCCCTGTCGCGGGCACCCTGCTGGAGATCAAGGTCCAGGAGGACGAGGACGCAGAGGTCGGCGCCGTGCTGGCAGTGGTCGGCTCCGGTGCTGCGGCCTCTGCTCCCGCAGAGCAGCCCTCCGCCCCGGCGCCCAAGGCTGAGGAGAAGCCTGCTGAGGCTCCCGAGGCCGAGGAGAAGCCTGCCGAGGCACCCAAGGCTGAGAAGGCTGAGGCTCCGAAGGCAGAGCCCGCGAAGGCTGAGGCCCCCAAGGCAGAGGCAGCTGCGGCGGCGCCGAAGGCCTCCGATGCCGTCTCCGGTGCGGAGTCCTCCGGCTATGTCACTCCGCTGGTACGGAAGATGGCGGCCGAGGCCGGCGTCGACCTGTCGAACGTCAAGGGCTCCGGCCTGGGCGGACGCATCCGCAAGCAGGATGTGCAGCAGGCGATCGATGCGCAGAAGGCCGCCGCTTCGGCTCCTGCCGCCGCCGCAGCGCCCGCAGCCGCCCCGGCAGCCCCCAAGGTCGAGGTCTCCTCGAAGCGTGGCACCGAGGAGAAGATGCCGCGCATCCGCAAGGTCATCGGCCAGCGGATGACGGAGTCGCTGCACGGGATGGCCCAGCTGACCACCGCGGTCGAGGTCGATCTGACCCGTATCGCGAAGCTGCGCGCCCGCGCCAAGGAGGACTTCGCCGCCCGTGAGGGTGCGAAGCTCACCTTCCTCCCGTTCCTGATGATGGCAGCGGTGGAGGGTCTGAAGACCTACCCGCAGCTGAACTCCAGCATCGAGGGCGACAAGATCGTCTACCACGGCTCCGAGAACATCGGCATGGCGGCGGACACCGAACGCGGTCTCGTGGTTCCTGTGATCCGCAATGCCGGCGATCTGAACCTGGCGGGCCTGGCTCGTCAGATCGGCGATCTGGGTGGCCGTGCCAAGGGCAACAAGCTGGTTCCGGACGATCTCGCCGGTGCCACGTTCACCATCACCAACACCGGTTCCGGCGGTGCGCTGTGGGACACCCCCATCGTCCCCGCGCCGCAGGTCGGCATCCTGGGCACCGGCACCATCACCAAGCGTCCGGCGGTCGTGCAGAACGCCGAGGGTGACGACACCATCGCCATCCGCTCGATGATGTACCTGTTCCTCTCCTACGACCACCGCATGGTCGACGGCGGCGACGCCGCACGCTTCCTCACCTTCATGAAGAAGCGGCTCGAGGAGGGCGCGTTCGAGGCAGAGCTGGGCCTGTGAGGTCCTGAGCTTCCTCGTCTGGGCGCGTCCCGCGCACTGAGCGATGTTGAAGGGCCCCGATATCAGTTCTCTGGTGTCGGGGCCCTTCGGCGTGCCCGGTGGAGGTGCGGCTGCATGGGGACGATCAGCTCGCTCCGGTATCCCCCGGCGCTGGCTCCGCTAGCTGGTCCGGTTCCACTGGCTCACCCGGCTGCACTGGCTCGTCCGGCTCCACCGCCTCGACCTCCTCGACCGCCTCGACCGCCTCGACGAGCCATCGCTCGCCATTCCAGTGGAGGGTCAGCCGGACTTCGCGCGGGGCAGTCGCGGGAACGTGCGTGAGCTGCCCGGCGCGGTCCTCGAGCTCATGCTCTGCGGTCGAGGTGACCGCGCGCAGCACCACGGTGCCGTCGCCGTCCGGTCCCGCGAGCAGCTCCGCCTCATGGACCACCGGCCCACCGCCTCGGACCTGATGGCCCTGGTATGCGAGGCGGGTCTCCTCGTCAGCCGTGAACGCCTCACTCCCCGGCACAGCCACCGGCTGCGCGGATACTCCGGAGATGTAGGCGTGCCGGGCTCCGGCGACGTCTGCGACCAGGGCCCAGGGATCCTCGATCCGGGGCGCCCCGCTGGGCGGTGCTGGCGTCGCGACGGGAAGCTGTTCATGACCGGGAGCCTGCGCGGGACGCTCACTGGCCCACCACGCACCCATCGCCGCAGTGGATCCCAGCAGCAGAACCACGAGGGCACTCCCGACGGCAACTCGTCGCAGCGGAGGCTGACTCAGCACCTGACGGATCGCTGACAACCCGCGTCTCCCGGTCCCCGTCAGCGGGCCGACCAAGGTCCGAAGGCCAGCGGGGTGCGGCGTGCGGCGTCCGTACACGCCCACCGCTGCAAACTCGCCCCGCTCCCGCCGCCGGAGCCGGCGGGGTCGCGGCAGAGCCGCACCCGCGTGCTCCACCTCCGGACCCTCCACCCCGTCCGGCCCCTCCAGCTCCGCCTCGGCCTCCTGTCCGGACGCCGCTTGTCCGGACGCCGCTTGTGCGGCCGGCTCCATTAGCACTTCGGCAGCAGGGCCGGGACCGAGCAGCGAGCGTTCCTGAAGCGGCCAGGAGGGGGCCACGAGATCGATCCGTCGGCGCAGGGTCCGCTCCTGGTCCCCGAGCACCGAGTCGACCCAGCGGCGGTCAGCCTGCCGGGCGGAGAGCGTCTCATCCCGCCGCAGCCCGGCCAGGTCGAGGGCCACCACACTCCCGTCTGGACGGACACCGAGCCCCTGCCCCGGTCCCGCTCCCAGCACCCATCCCCGCTGATGGACCGCATCGATCAGATCATCGAGATCGTCCCGGGCCCGCGCGAGGGCGAGACGCTCAGCGGTAGGTGGGGCGCAGTCCTCGGCAGCCCGCCGGCCGGAACGACGCCGCAGAGGAGGTGCGGCTTCGCGAAGGTATCCGTCGTCCTCGATCTCGAGCACGTTCGGTGCCGCCGTGATCCCCGCGACCTCGAGCGTCGCCAGCAGCTGGAGCTCATCGCGGATGCTGTGGCGGGCGTCTTCATCCAGCCCCTTGACCTCCACCTGCTGGCCGTGCCCGGCAGATTCTCGCTGCCTCTCCTGCCGCGCCGTTCCGGCGCGAGGCGGGCTCACGCCCGGTCCGAACGTGCCGGGGCCCCGGCGGGAGCTCTCCTCGTCGTTCTCGTCCATGACAGCAGTGAACCGCATCGCAGTGAGCTCTCCGCGATTCATCCACAACGCGCAGGTGGGAGGCGGAGTAGCCTGGGTCGATGCTCGACGTGATCCGTCTCGGTTTCAGCGAACCCGTCCCCGGTGGGGACCGCTATGAGGAGTTCGGCCTGCCCCCGGGCCCGGTCGAGTACCGAGCTGCCTGGGCGCTGCAGCGCGAACTCCACGCCGAGGTGGTCTCGGGCAGCCGTCCCGACACGCTGCTGCTGCTCGAGCATCAGGCGGTCTACACAGCAGGCAAGCTCACCGAGGACCACGAGCGCCCCCGTGATGGTGCTGAGGTCGTGGACATCGACCGCGGCGGGAAGCTCACCTGGCACGGCCCGCAGCAGCTCGTCGGCTACCCGCTGGTGAAGCTTCCGATCCCGATCGATGTGGTGGGCTTCGTCCGTGATCTCGAGCGGACCCTGATCGACGTCTGCGCCGCCGTCGGCGTGGCGACGATGCCGGTGGCCGGTCGCAGCGGCGTCTGGGTCGCGCCGGAGGGCGAGGAGTCGCGCAAGGTGTGTGCGATCGGCATGCGGGTCTCGAAGCGTGCCACGATGCACGGTTTCGCGCTGAACTGCGCGAATGATCTCTCCTGGGCCGCGAATGTAATCCCCTGTGGGATCGATGATGCCGGAGTGACCAGCCTCAGCCGAGAGGCCGGGCACCGGATCGCGGTTGCCGACGTGGTGGACATCGCCGCGACGGCCATGACCGAGCTCGTGGCACACCGCACCTCGCCCCGCGTGGGCTGAGTGCCCTGGGACCTGGCCAGGTCGATAGACTCCAGGGAACGTCGAGATGAGGAGGCATCAGGGTGACATTCGCCCCCGAAGGCCGACGCATGCTGCGCGTCGAGGCTCGCAACGCCGAGGTCCCGATCGAGCGCAAGCCCGAATGGATCAAGACCCGGGCCGTGATGGGCCCGGAGTACACCGCGATGAAGAAGCGCGTGCATGGTCAGGGTCTCCATACGGTCTGCGAGGAAGCCGGCTGTCCGAACATCTTCGAATGCTGGGAGGACCGCGAGGCGACCTTCCTCATCGGCGGTGACACCTGCACGCGGCGCTGCGACTTCTGCAACATCGCCACCGGCAAGCCGATGGCCGTCGATCCGATGGAGCCCTTCAAGGTCGCCCAGTCCGTCAAGGAGATGGGTCTTCGCTACTCGACCATCACGGGTGTGGCCCGCGATGATCTCGAAGATGGGGCGGCCGGTCTGTTCGCCCGCACCTGCGAGCAGATCCATGCGATGAACCCGGGCACCGGTGTCGAGCTGCTGATCGATGACATCAAGGGCAACGGCCAGCACCTGCAGCAGGTCTTCGAGGCCAAGCCCGAGGTGTTCGCGCACAACCTCGAGACCGTCCCGCGCATCTTCAAGCAGATCCGTCCCGCGTTCCGCTACGAGCGCTCCCTCGACGTGATCTCGATGGGGAAGGAGGCCGGGATGATCACCAAGTCCAACCTCATCCTCGGGATGGGTGAGACGGATGAGGAGATCCTCGAGTCGCTGCAGCGTCTTCACGATGCCGGCTGCGACATCATCACCATCACGCAGTACATGCGCCCGTCGAAGCTGCATCACCCGATCGACCGCTGGGTCAAGCCCCAGCAGTTCGTCGAGCTGTCCCAGGCTGCTGAGGAGATGGGCTTCCTCGCGGTGATGGCCGGGCCGATGGTCCGCTCCTCCTACCGCGCCGGCAAGCTCTGGGCGCAGTCGATGCGGAAGCTCGGCCGCGAGATCCCGGAGAACCTCCGCCACCTCGATTCGAACCAGCCCGCCCGTCAGGAAGCTGCGAGCGTCGTCGCCCGCACCCAGCAGGCCGTCGCGAGCTGACGCCCGCCCGGCCCCGAGAGGACCCACCGCACATGGCTCGCAAGTCCGAGACCAAGCCCGAGAAGGGCACGAAGAAGAACGCCGACGGCTCCAAGAAGCAGGGTCGGATCAAGCAGATCATCGAGGTGTACAAGTACACCCAGGAGATCGATCGCACCACCTTGCCGTGGATGATCGGTGCGATCCTCGGTGCGATCGCGCTGGGTGTCCTGGTGAGCTGGCTGGTGCTGAACAGCCCCTGGTACGGCATCTTCATGGGCCTGGCCATCGGTGTGCTGGTCGCGATGATGATCCTGGCCCGCAAGGCGGAGCGTGCCGCCTTCGGCCGCATCAAGGGTCAGCCGGGGGCGGCGCTCGCGGCGATGCAGTCGATCCGTCGCGGCTGGAACATCGACGAGGAGCCGGTCCAGATCGACCCCCGCAGCCAGAAGATGCTCTTCCGCGCCTCGGGCCGGGCGGGTATCGCGGTGGTCGCTGAGGACTCCTCTGCGACCTCCATGAAGCTGCTTGAGAAGGAGCGTCGCAGCATCCGTCGCGTGCTCCAGCACGACAACGTCCCGGTCCATCAGATCGTGGTCGGCGACGGCGATGGCGAGGTCCCGCTGCACAAGCTGCCCAGCCACATGCAGCGGATGAAGAAGCAGCTCACCAAGGATGAGGCCGCCCAGGTCACGAAGCGGCTGAACGCTCTGCGCCGCTCGCTGCGGCAGTCAATCCCTAAGGGCGTCGACCCGATGCGCGCCCGCCCCAATCGCAAGGCGATGCGAGGCCGCTGAGCCCCTCTCCCCTGCTGTGAAGCCCCCGCCTGGAGTTCCAGACGGGGGCTTCGTCGTGCCCAGTCGGGCGAGGCCTCCTGCTGGGCCGCTCCACGTGCGGGCGCGGCCCCACCTGCGCGCACTGACCCTCCTGCGGGCTCGGCTCTCCTGTCGGCGCGGGCCTCCCATCGGCACGGGCCTCCCGTCGGCGCTGCCATCAAGCTGACGCGGCTCTCCTGCTGGCGCCGCCCGCCGGCCACCACGCCGTTACCGTCCCGTTACCTCCGTGATCTTTTCGTGACATTGACTATCGTCGCAGGTCAGCGGCTTGAGGAGGGGCGATGTTCATGAAGGGTCGGAGCGCACAGCGGCCGCGGATCGGGCACCTCGGAGGCCAGCTGTCGCGCCTCAGACGGGGATGGACAGCTCAGACGGTGACGACAGCCGTACCCGCGGCCACGTCGTGCAGCGGCTGCGCGTCCTTGTTCCAGACCACCGTCGGGAGCAGCAGCAGGATCATCCCCGTGCGGATCATGGACCTCAGCAGCATCGGGCTGCGCCCGCGGACGGGCCGCACTCGCAGCTTCAGCACGAACTGTCCCACGGTTGCCCCGAAAAGCGTCAGGAACAGCACGTTCATCGCCACGAAGAGCACCAGGTTCGCCAGCGCATCACCGTCGAACACGAGCGCCGAGGCCAGCATGCACAGCCCCCAATCGATCACCACCGACAGCGGCCGGCGCCAGAACGGCGCCACGGAACCGGGCCCTTCCGCGGGCAGCCCGATGGAGGAGCCCTTGACGTAGCCGGTCTCGTGGGGGGCGCCTTCGAGCCAGGCACCGAGGTCCTTGCGTTCGATCACGAGCACGACCATAGTGCGCCGATCTGGGAGCGCCGGTTCCCGGAGTGCTGCGGGACACAGCATTAGGATTGGGCGCACCCGAGCTCAGGTCCCTTGGGGGCCGACGGAGCTCATCAGGTGACGCCCATCGGGGTCAGACAGCACAACACGCGCCACGGGCGCGAATGGAGGGCATGTGTTCAACAATCCCAGCGAGGTCGTGAAGTACGTCGAAGAAGAGGGTGTCGAGTTCATCGACATCCGGTTCTGCGACCTTCCCGGCGTCATGCAGCACTTCAACATCCCCGCGAGCACCTTCGACGCGGAGGCCATCGCGACCGGCCAGCTCTTCGACGGCTCCTCGATCCGCGGATTCCAGGCGATCCACGAGTCGGACATGAAGCTCGTCCCGGATCTGGAGACCGCCTATCTCGATCCCTTCCGCGAGCGCAAGACCCTCATCATCAACTTCTCGATCGTGGACCCGTTCACGGATGAGCCGTACTCCCGCGACCCCCGCACCGTGGCGTCGAAGGCCGAGGAGTACCTGAAGTCGACCGGCATCGCCGACACTGCGCTGTTCGCCGCGGAGGCCGAGTTCTACATCTTCGACGATGTGCGCTTCAAGACGACGGTGAACTCCGGCTTCTACAGCATCGACTCCGACGAGGCGGTCTGGAACACCGACCGCGACGAGTCCGAGTTCGGCGGCAACCAGGGCTACAAGACGCGCCTGAAGGGCGGCTACTTCCCGGTCCCGCCGAACGATCAGATGGCGGATCTGCGCGATGAGATCTGCGCTGTGCTGGAGGAGACCGGCCTGCAGGTCGAGCGGGCCCATCATGAGGTCGGCACCGCAGGCCAGCAGGAGATCAACTACCGCTTCAACACCCTGCTGCAGGCAGCGGATGACGTCATGAAGTTCAAGTACGTCGTCAAGAGCTGCGTGTGGGATGCCGGCAAGACGGCGACCTTCATGCCCAAGCCCCTGTTCGGCGACAACGGTTCGGGGATGCATACCCACCAGTCGCTGTGGAAGGACGGCGAGCCGCTGTTCTACGACGAGCGCGGCTACGGCGGACTCTCCGACATCGCCCGCTGGTACATCGGCGGGATCATCGAGCACTCCCCCTCGCTGACGGCCTTCACCAACCCCACGGTGAACTCCTTCAAGCGCCTGGTGCCCGGCTTCGAGGCGCCGGTGAACATGGTCTACTCGGCTCGCAACCGTTCCGCCGCGATCCGCATCCCGGTCACCGGTTCCTCGCCCAAGGCCAAGCGCGTCGAGTTCCGTGCGCCGGACCCCTCGGCGAACCCGTACCTGGCCTTCGCCGCGCAGCTGATGGCCGGCATCGACGGCATCCGCAACCGCATCGAGCCGCCGGAGCCGATCGACAAGGATCTGTACGAGCTGCCGCCGGAGGAGCACAAGCAGATCAAGCAGCTGCCCGAGTCCCTCGGAGCAGCACTCGATGCCCTCGAGGCCGACAACGACTACCTCACCGAGGGTGACGTCTTCCCGGCGGACCTCATCTCGACCTGGATCGAGCTCAAGCGCACCACGGAGATCGATCCGTTCCGCTACCGCCCGCACCCCCACGAATTCGAGCTCTACTACGACATCTGAGTTCGACTCGTCTGAGGATGGGCCCCTGCTCCGCGTCGCCGCGGGCCGGGGGCCCTTCTCGTTCACCGCACTCGTTCACAGCCCTCGTTCACCGCGTCGTGGGCCAGCCCTCCTGGACCCGACTGGCCCCAGAGCCTCGGAGGGTGTGGAATAGGGGCATGAGCAGTATCGAGATCACCGTCATCGACCGCGAAGGCGTCGAAAACCCCGGCGTCGAATGGGAGGACGACGAGTCCCTCATGGAATGCCTGGTCCGCAACAGCTTCCCGATCCTCGCGATCTGCGGAGGGAACGCCTCTTGTTCCACCTGCCACTCCTTCCTCGACCAGGTCTCCTTCGAGACCGCAGGCGAGATCGATGAGGACGAGGCCGATGTGCTGGACAGCCTGACCGAGGCGGAGCGCGAACCCACCTCCCGGCTGACCTGTCAGATCGCCTGGGACATGGATCTCGCGGGTGCAGTGGTGCGGATCGGCCCGTTCTGATCCTTGGCTCCCGGTGAACCTCAGCTGGCTCTGAGTCACCGTCGGTGCCGGGCCGCGGGTGCTCCCGCCCCGGTCCGCACCCACCACGGCCACTGAGGTTCAGCTCTCCGGATCGTCCCCGAACACCCGCACCTCCTGGGCGCAGCGGCAGGCGACGGCGAGCTTCTGGGCCCAGTCCAGCGCTTCCTCCCGGTTGGCCAGCTCGAGTACGGCATAGCCGCCCTCGATGTGGCGGGTCTCGGCGTAGGTGCTCTCGAGCACCGTGCCGGTGCCGTCGACCATGACGGGCGGCACGCTCTCGTCGATCCCGCCTCCGAACACCCACACGCCAGCCGCCTTCGCCTCGCGCACCACGGCGTGGGAGGCGTCTGCGGCTGCCTGCAGGTCGGGTCCTCGCACGGTCATCGCACTGCTGGGGAAGGAGATCAGGTACTTCGACATCGGGTCCGCCTCTCGTCGGCCGCGGAGTATTCGTCCCGCGGGGTCACGTGCCTGCGTCCGGGCAGTCTCCTCCCCGCGCGCGAGCGCCGCTAGCCCGCTGCGAGATCCCGTCGCCGCAGGAGCAGCAGCCCCGCCACCACGAGCACAGCTGCCAGTCCGCCCATCACCAGCAGCGGCAGGCTCTCGAACTCCGCCGACGGCAGCAGCGGGACGTGGCTCAGCGGGGAGAGGTCCTTCACCCCGTCGGGCAGTCCCAGCATGTCGCCGAGGAAGGTGACCAGCGCGGTGAAGACGACCAGCAGCCAGGCGAGTCCCGTCGCCCGCAGATGCAACCCGTAGGTGGCGAGTGCGAAGGCACCGTAGAGCGCGATCGCGGGCAGGTACGCAAGAGCGGCGAAGGTCATGTCCCCGATCCAGGAGATGTCATCGGTCGCGGCCCACACGCCGATCCCCACCCCGAAGCCGAGCAGCACCTGCATCAGCGCGACCTCGACCAGCACGACCAGGAACCACATCACGGCCAGGCGCACGCGGGAGGTCCCCGCCACCAGCACCCCGGCCAGACGGCCGGCGACCTCCTCGGTGCGCATCCGCAGCACCCCGGAGACGATGAGGGCGGCGGGCCCGATCGCGAGCATCATCAGCACGAAGGCGGAGAACGAGCCGGTGAGGTCATCCAGCGAGATGGGAGCGAACTCCTGGATCGTCGGCATCTCCTCGACGAGGTCCGTGAGCGAAGAGGCGAGGGAGCCGAAGGCGAGGGAGAACAGGAACAGTCCGATGCCCCAGGCGAGCATCGACCCGCTCACCAGACGCCGGGCGAGACCGCCGGGAGCCAGCAGTGCGGATGACGCGCGGCGCGGCCCGCCCGAGGCAGCTCGCAGCCCGGCGCCCACATCACGGCGGCGGGACAGCGCCCCGGCGAGCACCAGCAGGGCGATCACCGCCGCGAGGGAGACCAGCAGCGGCCACCAGCGCAGATCCACGAAGACGCGGGTCTGCTGAGCCCAGGTCAGCGGCGAGAGCCAGGAGAGCCAGGAGCCCTGCCGGTCGATCACGTCGCCGATGCCGCGCACCATGAACGCGAGGGCCAGCAGCCCGAGCGCCATCCCGGAGGCGGTGCCGGCATGCTCGGTGACCTGCGCGGCGACAGCTGTGATCGCGGCGAAGACCATCCCGGTCAGCGCTGTCGCGAGGCCGAGCGCAACAGACCCCGCGACCTCTCCGCCCATGGCAAGGGTGCCGATGGTGATGGCCGCGCCGAGTGCGAGGTTCGCGGCGGTGACGATGAGGAGCGCGGCCACGGCGGGGGCGAGCCTGCCGGTGGGCAGCGCCCGGATCATCTCCAGGCGCCCGGCCTCCTCCTCTGCGCGGGTGTGGCGCACGGTCAGCAGCACGCTCATGATCGCGGCCGGTATCAGGATGTAGAGGAAGAGCTCATTGGCCACCATCGCCCAGAAGGTGTACTGCTCGGTGGCGAAGAACGGCCCGGTCATCATGACGGCCGACGGGTTGTCCAGCAGCATCGCCCGCGCATCGAGCGCCCCTTGATCGGGGTAGGCCTCCTGCATCGCGTAGATCGAGGCGGGCACGAGGACGAGCAGGGCGAGCGTCCAGACGATGATCGCGCGGCGTGAGATCCGCCCGTAGAGCCGCACCAGGGAGCCCAGACCCGTCAGCGGCGATCCCGCCACCGGTGGGGCCCGATGCGTGTGCAGTGCGGGCGTGCCGGTCACGGCGCTCATGACTCCTCCGTCCCGGTTCCGCGGGGCCCTGCAGTGAGGTCATCTCCGTAGTGGCGAAGGAAGAGGTCCTCGAGCGAGGGCGGGGTGATCGTCAACGCGGTGACGTCCATCCGGGTCAGCGCCGGCAGGACGTCGTGCATAGCGGCGTCGTCGACGTCGAAGCGGAGCCGATCGCCGTCGACCACGAGGTCGTGGACGCCGTCCAGGGCGGTGAGTCGGGCGGGATCCGCGCTCGAGGTGGCCGCGACGGTCGAGCGGGTCAGGTGCCGCAGCTGGGCGAGGGTCCCGGATTCGACGTCCTTGCCGGCGCGGATGATCGTCACCGTGTCGCAGAGCTTCTCGACCTCGGCGAGGATGTGGCTGGACAGCAGCACGGTGCGGCCATCGGCCCGCAGGCGGGCGACCTCGTCGGTGAAGATCGCCTCCATCAGGGGGTCCAGGCCCGAGGTGGGCTCGTCCATGATGTACAGGTCCACGTCCCGAGACAGCGCTGCGACCAGGGAGACCTTCTGCCGGTTGCCCTTGGAGTAGGTGCGGGAGCGTTTGGTGGGATCGAGCTCGAAGCGCTCGATGAGCTCGCTCCGGCGACGCTGGTGGGCGGCGCCCTTCTCGCCGCGGGTGAGCACGTCGATCGCCTCTCCCCCGGTGAGGTTCGGCCAGAGGTTCGTATCTCCCGGCACGTAGGCGAGTCGGTGATGAATCTGCACGGCGTGGGACCACGGATTCATGCCGAGCACCTCGGCGGTGCCCGAGCTGGCCCGCAGCAGTCCGAGCAGGACGCGGATGGCGGTGGACTTCCCGGCGCCGTTGGGTCCGAGGAAACCGGTGACCTGGCCGCGGGGCGCGGTGAGGTCGAAACCGTCCAGGGCTCGGGTGGTGCCGAAGGTCTTGGTGAGACCTCGGACCACGACGGCGGCATCGGTGGTCGGCGGCGCATCGGTGGGGGCCGGAGCATCGGTGGTCGGCGGCGCATCGGTGGTCGCCGGAGCTGAGCCGGTGCGGCCGGCGGCGGGGTCGGGGTCGGGGGCATGGGCAGTGTTCATGAGGTGTTCCCTTCGGTGGTTGTCGGGGTGTGGTCGCCGCTCGCTGCGGCAGTGCGATAGGCATCCAGCAGCGAGCTGTCCTGCAGCAGGGGCGTCGTGAAGAGCTCGAGCATCGGGAGCATCAGCGAGTCGGTGTAGCTGCGCAGCCAGGTGGGGAGGTCGGCGAGATCGAGATGGTCCCGCTGGGCGGGCAGCTGGAGCAGCAGTGCGCCGAGTGCCATCTCCGTGAGCACGCGGGCGCGCGCCACAGGATCGCGGCTGGGGCTGATCAGCCCGGCGTGCACGCCCTGCTCGAAATAGTCGGTGGCGTCGACGACGAAGTCCGCGACCAGCTGCTGTGCCAGGGGTCCGCCGGCCTGGAGCCGGCGCAGCACGTAGCCGACCACCGGGGCGTAGCGTTCGGTCTCGGCGAGCTGGGCGAGCATCACCCCGGAGCCGCCGGTGAAGGCGTCGAGCTTGTTCTCGTGGGTCACCTCGAGCGCCTGTCGGTCGCACGCCTCGAGGAGGCGCTCACGAGAGCCGTAGTGGTGGATGATCAGACCCGCGCTGACCCCGGCGTCCTGGGCGACGGCACGCAGTGGCGCGCTGAGCCCGTCGACGGCGAAGCGCTGCAGAGCGGCGCGAAGGATGCGCTCCTCGGCAGGTGGGGTGGGTTCCATGGGCGCTCCCTCGGCTCGCTTCGAGCCTCGAACAGGGGCTCCATTGAACTGACGTTCAACACCCTATACGCGTGTTCAATGTAGGGCAAGGGAAAATCACAGAACGTCCGTAGCGTGCTCGCCGCGGACTGGTGCGGGGAACGGGCAGGGAGGGCCTCCCGCAGGGCGTCAGCCCAGAGTGTCGAGCCCGCCCTTGCTGCGCAGCAGCGAGAGCAGCAGATCCTTGGGCCCGTCGGCCGGCTCGAGCGCACACTCGTCGGGCTCGAAGGACCAGGCCGCGCGCAGGGAGCGGAACACCTCGAACTCGGCGTCCCCGGTGCGCAGCGGCACCGCCTTGTAGCCACCGGCTTCGGGCAGGTGGATGATGAACGCGCCGGTCAGCTCGGGCATCTCGCGCGTGGTGCCGTCGTCGTCCAGCAGCAGCTCGGCGCGGCACACGGCGACCCCCTGCAGGGCGTAGTCTCCGCGCACCTTCTTCGAGGTCTTGATGTCTGCGCTGAGCACGGTGTTGCCGATCTTCACGATCGCATCGGTGGTGCCGGCGTAGCCCACGGTGTGGTTCACGACGGTCTGCTCGATCTCGAGGAACTCGGGCTGATAGTCCTCGAGGAAGCGGCCATAGCCGTCCAGGCGCACCTCGGCGCGGGAGATGAGGGCCCGGGGATCCTTCTCGTCGGCGAAGCTGCCGTGCGCGGTGCGCATCTGGTCGATGAGCGCTCCGAGGTGGGCGGCATCGGGACGGGCGCCGCTGGTGCTCCAGTCCTCGCAGGCGGTGTGCACGAGGGTGCCGAAGTCTGCGGCGGAGCGGGTGTACTCCGGGGCGGCCGCCGCGATGCGCTTCTGCGTTCCCCAGCGGTCACGGGTCACCCGGGAGATCTCTGCGGAGGCACGCTGCGGGTTCCGGTCCAGCCAGGCATACATGTCCAGCGCCCGCTTGGAGGCCATCGTCGCGTACCAGCCCTGCAGGAAGTCCTTCGCACGCGCTCCCGCGACCGTGGTGATCGAGGGGTACATGAGCGGCCCGTCGGGCTCGAGTCGGTACATGCGGCCGCGCGGGGTGTCAGCGCTGAGAGAGGGCGTGGTCATGAGTCCTCAGGAGGGGAACTGGCGTCGCCAGGGCGACGAGGATGATGGACGACGCCCACCGTACGCCGCGGCGCGCACAGGTGAGCCCAGCCGGTGCGCGGACGCGCCGGGCCGCTCCCCCGGATCACACGCGAGCCGCTCATTCCTCCTCACCGAAGATGAGCCGCTCGGCGATGATCCTGGCCCGACGGGTCAGGCGGAAGTAGCGCTCTTCGAGCTCGGAGGCGGAACCATCCTCGCCATCGATCAACAGCGCCAGGGCGCGCAGGTCGTGACGGTCAGTGGGCAGCACATCCCCCTCGCGGCCCTTCCACAGGAACAGTCCGCGCCGGATCTGCCAGGCCAGGGTCCAGGCATCGGTGAGCTCCTGGGCCTCGCGGGCGGTGAGCAGGCCCGCTTCCGCGGCGGCCGTGAGCTGGTCGAGGGTGCGGGGCGTGCGCAGCCCCTCGACCTCGTGGCCGTGCTCAAGCGCCAGGATCTGGGCGGACCATTCCACGTCCGTCATCCCGCCCCGGCCGAGCTTCACATGGAGAGAAGGATCCGTGTTCCGGGGCAGCCGCTCGGACTCCACCCGCGCCTTCATCCGGGTGATCTCACGGCGGGCCGACTCCGGCAGCCCGCCCTCGGGATAGCGGTAGCGGTCCATCTCCTCGCGCAGCTGCTCGGCGACCGCTTCGGAGGCGACCACGGGCCGCGCCCGCAGCAGGGCCTGCTTCTCCCAGGTCTCCGCGTCGCGGCGGTAGTAGTCGCTCCAGGAGTCGAGGCTGCGGGCGAGCGGACCCACCTTCCCCTCGGGGCGGAGGTCCGCGCTGACCCGCATGTCTGAGCGTGCGGTCGGGGCGTTGAGGATCTTCTGGATCTGGGCGGCGACCGCACCGGCGATCTCGACCGCAGACTTGCCGGCGCCGCGGTCGATCACGACGAACTGGACATCGGCGTCAGAGGAGTAGCCCATCTCGCGGGCTCCGAAGCTGCCCATTGCGATGATCGCCATCTCGATCCCCAGCGCCCGTGCCGGGTCGGAGCGCTTCTCGCGCAGGCGCAGTGCGGTCTCGACATCCACCTCCGGCTCGCTGTCGAGGGTCTCGGCGTCCTCCCCCACCACCTCCCGGTGCCGGGCCACGACGTGCAGGGCGACCAGCATTCCGGCCTCGAGCACCGCCTCGGCGAGGTCGGTCAGGGCCCGAGCGACCACGGCCGGGCTCGCCACGCCGGTGAGGTGGGCGAGGGCGATGCGCAGCAGTTCGCGGTTGCGGGTGCGGCGCAGCACATCACGGGCCACCTCCGCGTCATCGACCCGGGAGATGACGGCGAGGAACTCCCGCCCCAGCAGGTCGCGGGCGAGGGGTCGCAGCTGTTCATCGCGGGCGAGCCAGCGCACCCCTTCGGGGATCCGCTCGAGCTGCTCGCCGACGTAGCGGCCGGAAGCGAGCACCCGGGTGAGGCGTTTGGCGGCGAGGCCGGAGTCGCGCAGCAGGCCCAGGTACCAATGGGCGGAGCCGATCGTGTCCGAGAGCCGGCGGAAGCCCAGCAGGCCGAGGTCCGGGTCGACGCCGTCAGCGAACCATTCGAGCATGGCGGGCAGCAGCTGACGCTGGATCTTGGCGCGGCGGGAGATGCCCTCGGTGAGCGCGGAGATGTGGTCGAGCGCCCGGGAGGGGTCGCGGTAGCCGATCGCCGAGAGGCGGGCGGCGGCGTCCTCCTGGCTCAGTCGGATCTGCCCGTCGCTGAGCTGCGAGGCGGTCAGCAGCAGCGGCCGGTAGAAGATCTCCTCATGCAGCTGCCGCACCCGGCGCCGGGTGCGCTGGTAACGCTGATGGAACTCGTCGGTGGACAGGCCCACGCTGCGCGCGAGCCGGCGCAGATCGGAGGCTGCGGTGGGCAGCACCTGGGTGCGCCGTAGGCGGTGGAGCTGGAGGCGGTGCTCGATGCAGCGCAGGAAGCGGTAGGCCTCGTCCATCTCCGCCACATGATCCCGTGAGATGTATCCGCCCTCGCCGAGCCGGGCGAGGGAGTCGAGGGTGGAGCGGCCCTGGAGCACCTCATCCGCGCGCCCGTGCACCATCTGCAGCAGCTGCACGGTGAACTCCACATCCCGCAGCCCGCCCGGTCCGAGCTTCAGGTTCCGCTCGACCTCCGCACGCGGGATGTGGGCCACCACCCGGCGTCGCATCGCACGGGCATCCTCGACGAAGCCGTCCCGGGTGGAGGCCTGCCACACCCAGGGCTCCACCATCGCCTCGTACTGAAGCCCGAGCTCGCGGTCCCCGGCTGCGGCGCGCGCCTTCAGCAGCGCCTGGAACTCCCAGGACTTCGCCCATTCGGTGTAGTAGCGACGGTAGGAGGGGATCGTGCGCACCAGGGGCCCGTCCTTGCCTTCAGGACGAAGGTTGGCATCGACCTGCCACAGAGACCCCTCCCCGGTGCGCTCGGAGCAGGCCCGGGCCAGCTCGCGGGCCAGCGCCGAACCGATCGCGATAGCGTCCTCCTCGCCCTCACCCTCGCTCTCGCTCTCCGCCTCGCCCTCGTTCTCCCTCTCGTCACCGTCATCAGCGCGCGGCGCGGCGGGGGCGACGACGTGCATCACGTCGACGTCGGAGATGTAGTTGAGCTCGCGCGCACCGGTCTTGCCGAGCGCGATCACCGCCCAGCGCACCTTCTCCTGGCCCTCGATGGTGGCGCGTGCGATCGCAGCGGCGGCCTCGAGCGCCGCGTCGGCGAGGTCGCTGATCGCGACCGAGACCCGAGGCTGGAGCGCTGTTGGATCCACGGCGCCGACGTCCGCTGCAGCGATCTGCGCGAGCCGGCCGTGATAGGCGATGCGCAGGGCGTCGCGCACCTCGCGGCCGCTCTCGCCGGCGACCGGGACCTCAGCCTCGGGGTCCGCGCCGACGGCCTCCAGCAGAGTGCGCCGCACCTCGGCGCCGGTCATCGAGAGCTCATCATCTCCCTCACGCAGCAGAGTCAGATGCTCAGGATGGCGGGCCAGGAAGTCTCCGAGGGCAACAGAGGTGCCCAGCAGCGTGATGAGCCGGTGCCCGGCGGTGCCCGCCGTCCCGATGCCGCCGAGGAACTCCTGCATCAGCGACTGCTCGCCCGCCTCCTGGGCGGCTTCGGCCAGCCGCAGCAGCCCCAGCACCGCGTCATCACCGTCGGCGGTGCGGCCCAGAGCCCGGGCGGCGTCGCCGCCGAGCCCGGCGAGGGCGGGCTCGGCCAGGAAGCGGCGGACCCGATCAGTGCTGCTGAAGCCGAGGCGCGCGAGGGCCCCGGTGGTGGTCGACGGTTCGCTGCTCACGTGCTCTTCTTTCACTGACGCGGCCTACACTCACGCGGCTCTCACTCACGCGACTTCCAATGACGCGGCGTTTTCAGCGCCGGTGTCCTCAGACCCGGCTGAAGGTCGACCGCAGCTCGTAGTCGGTCACCTGCTCGCGGTAGCGCTGCCATTCCTGGCGCTTGTCCCGCAGGAAGAACTCGAAGACCTGCTCGCCGAGCGTGCTGGCCATCAGCTCGGAGCTCTCGAAGACCTCCAGCGCCCGGAAGAGATCGGTGGGCAGGGGGTCGATGCCCATCGCCCGGCGCTCCCGCTCGGAGAGATCCCAGACCGCGTCCTCCGCCCCCTCGGGCAGCTCGTACTCGCCCTCGATGCCCGCCATGCCGGCGGCCAGCAGCACCGAGAAGGCGAGATAGGGGTTGGCCGAGGAGTCCAGCCCCCGGAACTCGACGCGCGAGCTGGTGCCCTTGGTGGGCTTGTGGAAGGGGACCCGCACCAGCGCGGAACGGTTGTTGTGCCCCCAGCACACGTAGCTCGGTGCCTCCTGCGCGCCCCATAGGCGCTTGTAGGAGTTCACCCACTGATTGGTCACCGCGCTGTACTCCGGGGCATGGCGCAGAAGTCCTGCGATGAAGTGCCGGCCAGTCCGCGAGAGCCCGTATTCGGCGCCCGGCTCGTGGAAGGCGTTCTTGCCGCCCTGGAAGAGCGAGAGATGGGTGTGCATGCCGGAGCCGGGCTGGTCGATCATCGGCTTGGGCATGAAGGTGGCGACCTGGCCCATCGACAGCGCGACCTCCTTGACCACGGTGCGGAGGGTGACGATGTTGTCCGCCGTGGTGAGCGCGTCGGCGTAGCGCAGGTCGATCTCGTTCTGCCCGGGCCCGTTCTCGTGGTGGGAGAACTCCACCTGGATGTTCATCGCCTCCAGGTGCTGGATCGCGGTGCGCCGGAAGTCCTGGCCCTGCCCGCGGTGGACGTGATCGAAGTAGCCGGCGTTGTCGATCGGGCGCAGCGGCTCGCCCTGCGCATAAGGCTCATCGAAGAGGTAGAACTCGATCTCGGGGTGGGTGAAGAACTCCAGCCCCTTCTCCTCCGCTCGGCCGAGGGCCTGGCGCAGCACCCGCCGTGGATCCGAGGCGGCCGGTTCACCGTCGGGGGTCAGCACGTCACACATCATGCGGCCGGTCGCGTTGGTCTCGCCTCGCCAGGCCAGCAGCTCGAATGTGCCCGGATCCGGGCGCAGGAGCATGTCCGATTCGTAGCTGCGGGTGAGGCCCTCGATGGTGGAGCCGTCGATGCCGATGCCCTCGGTGAATGCGGTCTCGAGGTCCGAGGGGGAGATCGCGATGGACTTCAGCGTCCCCGCGATATCGCAGAACCACAGCCGGATGAAGCGCACGTCCTGATCGGAGACGGTGCGGATGACGTCATCGTGGAGATGTCCCATGCGACCAGTGTGCCTCAGGCTTCAAGACTCCCGGAGACGGAACGCCCCGGCATCCGAATGCTGGATGCCGGGGCGCCGATCTCACGGGTGGGAGACTCAGATGTAGTCGCTGCCGTCGATGTACCACTGGCCGTCTTCGGCCTTGATGAAGGTCATCCCCGCATCCTGACCCATCATGCTGACCCCGGCGGTGCCGTCTCCATTGTCGACGCCCTCGAACATCGAGCGGTCGAGCGATTCGAGCAGGGAGGGGTCAACGTCTGTCTCCCCGGCCTCGCCCTCGAAGCCGATGGCGCACTGCTCAAGCACGGTGCCCTCCATCGGTTCGTCGGTCATCGGGTTGAGGATCATCGTGCACGCGGCCGTGCCGTCGCTCTGGGCGGCAGCCTGCAGGAACTCGTAATAGCGGTCACCCACTACGGTGAGATCCTGCTCGCTGATGGCCTCGCCAGCGGCGGCGTCATCGCCAGCAGCTGCGTCGTCGCCCTCGTCGGTGCTCGCGTCTCCGTCACCTTCATCGGTGCTCGCGTCGCCGCCGACGCGGATGCCGACTGCGCACAGATTGGCACAGCAGATCCTGCGCTGTCGCTGGGGAGAACTCCCCATCGCGCACCGCCGCGATCCCTCACGGCAGGCTCAGAAGGGGAGGGAGAAATACCATTCCTGGTCGTCACCCTGCACCATCGGGATGTCCACCGGCTCCCCGAGCAGGCTGAGCGAGACGGTCCCGTCACCGTTGTCGGTGGCCTCGACCATGGAGGTGTCGATCACGTCGAACCGGCCCGGCACCAGCAGCTCGGAGTAGGAGGCGAGGGCGGGTTCCACCCCGTCGGCGCATTCCTGGAGCCGCTCTCCCTCGGGGGCAGTACGGGTGGTGGGATCCAGCACCAGGGCGCATGCCGCGTCCCAGTCCTGGTCATCCAGCAGCTGCAGACCCTCGACGAAGCGCTGCGAGGCGGCCTCGAGCTGCTCGTCGCTGAACGGGCTGCCGGCGGCCTGCCCCCCGCCGTCGCTCGCAGCGGGGGTGCTCTCCTCCGCCGGCGCAGGTCCCGGTGCATCCTGCGGCGAGGTGCTGGCCCGCGGCGACTCGGGCGGTTCGTCCTCACCGCCGGTGCAGGCCGCGGCGCCCAGCGCGAGCGCCAGCATCCCGGCGCCCGCGGTGATGCGGCGGCCGATGCCTTGCTTCCTCGTTCTCACGTCGCCTTCTCCTCCTGGCCGACCGATGAGTGGGTCGGCACCAGAGTGGCACACTCCGGGACCTCCTGCGGCAGGAGACCGGCGACCGGGCGGAGGCGCTGGGGGTGGCCCCGACGGCGATAGGCTGGAGTGCAGTTCCCCACCCGTTCACTGCCCAGGAGCACCTCGTGAGCACTGAGTCCCCCACCGGTCCGGCGAAGATCCGCCTGCGTCATCTGCAGCTGGCCAAGTCGCAGGGACAGCCCTTCGCGATGCTCACGGCCTACGACCAGTTCGCCGCTCAGGTCTTCGAGGCGGCGGGCATCGAGGTGCTGCTGATCGGGGATTCCGTGGGCAGCACGGTGCTGGGTCACACCTCCACCACCTCGACCACCCATCAGGACATGCTCACGTTCACCGGTGCGGTGGCCCGCAGCGTGCGCCGCCCGCTGGTGATGGCGGACCTCGCCTTCGGGACCTATGAGAGCGGGCCAGCGGACGCGCTGCGCCATGGCGTCGAGCTGATCCGTGCCGGCGCGGAGGTGGTCAAGCTCGAAGGCGGAGCGGAGGTCACCGCCCAGGTCCGAGCGCTGGTCGATGCCGGGATCCCGGTGTGTGGCCATCTCGGCTTCACCCCGCAGTCGGTGAACTCGCTCTCGGGCCACCGGGTCCAGGGCCGTGACGAGGCCGGCGCCGAGAAGCTCCTCGCCGATGCCCTCGCCCTCGAGGAGGCAGGAGCCTCCGCCATCGTGCTCGAGCTGGTCCCCGCCGCGCTCGCCGCACGCGTGACCGAGGCGGTCTCCGTTCCCACCATCGGGATCGGCGCCGGGCCGAGCTGCGACGGCCAGGTGCTGGTCTGGCAGGACATGGCCGGGCTCTCCGGCTTCCAGGGCAAGTTCGTGAAGGCGTTCGCGGATCTGCGCGGAGATCTCCAGCAGGCCGCGCAGCAGTACCGCGCCGAGGTCCGGGAGCGCAGCTACCCGGGTCCTGAGCACTCCTTCGAGTGAGCCGGGAGGCTCAGCGCGCGCCGTCGGGCTTCGCCGGCGGGGTGCCGTAGTCCTCCCACTTCTCGTCGGCCTCCTCCCACTTCTCATTGCGGGCGGCAGCGGTCTGCAGTGCCCGCTCCGCCTCCTGTCGGGTCGCGTACGGCCCCATCAGGTCCGTGCCGGGGGACTGCTGCCCCTCCTCCACGTTCCCGGTGCTGAGGTTGTAATAGAACTGCGTGCCCTCGCTCACGTCTGGCTCCTTCTAAGTCGGTGAGAGACTGGTGGACATGACTGTAGAGCAGGAATGGACCCGTCCAGAAGGCCGCGCGCTGCTGGTGCCCGGCACCATCGGCCCCCGTCGCAGCGTGCCGGCGCGCATCGAGCGCCCCGAGTACGTCGACAAGGACGAAGCGGTCTCGGACAGCGGTCCCCGCGTGCAGACCCCTGAGGTGATCGAGCGGGTGCGCGAGGCCTCACGCATCGCCGCTCTCGCCCTGCAGGCCGCTGGCGAGGCGGCTCAGCCGGGGGTGACCACGGACCGGATCGACGAGGTCGTCCACCAGGTGCTGATCGAGCACGGCGCCTACCCCTCGACGCTGGGCTACCTGGGCTTCGAGAAGTCCTGCTGCACGAGCCTGAACGAGGTCATCTGCCACGGCATCCCGGACTCGACCGTGATGGAGTCCGGGGACATCCTCAACGTGGACGTCACCGCCTTCATCCATGGAGTGCATGGGGACTGCAACGCCACGTTCGCGGTGGGCGAGATCCACCCCCGCGCGCAGGATCTGATCACCGTCGCGCACGAGACGATGATGCGCGGCATCAAGGTCGCCAAGCCCGGCCGTGAGGTGAACGTGATCGGTCGCGTGATCGAGAAGTACGTGGCCCGCCACGGCTACGAGTCCGTGCAGGACTACACCGGCCACGGCGTCGCCGAGGGCTTCCACAACGGGCTGATCATCCCCCACTACGACTCCGCTCCGATGTTCGACGACGTCATCGAGGAGGGCATGACCTTCACGATCGAGCCGATGGTGACGATCGGTTCGCAGGACTGGGAGCAGTGGGACGACGGCTGGACCGTCGTGACCAAGGACCGCTCCTTCACCGCGCAGTTCGAGCACACGATGGTGATCACCGCCGAGGGGCCCGAGCTGCTGACCGTCGTCTGAGGCGGCGCGGACCGCGCGCCGCCGCCACCGCTGCGCCGGGTATTCTGAACCGTTGTGAGCACCGCCACGTCCGGTGCACAGATCCGCGGGGCCTCTTCGCGCCCCGCCCACGGCAACCAGGAGACACGATGAGCAAGAAGGCCTTCGGGATCGACATCGGCGGCAGCGGCATCAAGGGGGCCCCGGTGGATCTGGCCACCGGTGAGCTCCTCGCGGAGCGGGTGCGGATCGCGACCCCGCAGCCCTCGACGCCCGATGCCGTCGCGGACACGGTCGCGGAGCTGATCGCCTCCTTCGACATCGACGACGACATGCCGGTGGGCGTCACCTTCCCCGCCGTGATCCAGGCCGGGGTGGCCCAGACCGCAGCGAACGTGGACAAGTCCTGGATCGGGACCGACGTCGATGCGCTGCTGACGAAGCGCACGGGCCACGACGTCTTCGTGGTCAACGACGCGGACGCCGCCGGCATCGCCGAGATGACGTTCGGCGCGGGCCAGGACACCTCGGGGGTGGTGCTGGTGGTCACGCTGGGCACCGGCGTGGGCAGCGCGACCTTCGTGGACGGGCGGCTCGTGCCCAACACCGAGCTCGGCCACCTGCTGCTGCACGGGGACTCCGCCGAGAAGTACATGGCCAGCTCCATCCGTGAGAAGGAGGACCTCGACTGGGAGACCTGGGCCGGCCGGCTCCAGGAGTACTTCTCGCACGTCGAGTTCCTCTTCAGCCCCACCCGGATCATCGTCGGCGGCGGTGTGTCCAAGAAGCATCAGAAGTTCCTGCCGCTGCTGGATCTCAAGACCGAGATCGTGCCGGCGGAGCTGCGCAACGAGGCCGGGATCGTCGGCGCCGCAGCCCTCGCCCGCCACGAGCAGAAGTCACTGAAGAAGGCCGCGAAGAAGGCGAAGAAGGCTGGGAAGACGTCCGACGGAAAGTCAGACGAGAAGTCCGCCAAGAAGGCTGCGAAGAAGGCCGCGGAAAAGTCCGAGCAGCAGGCGGGGGAGAAGGAGAAGGTCAAGCGCGAGGCAGCGAAGTAGGCCGCTGCCTTCTGCCCCCTGCACACGGCTCGCGCCGCGCCCCTTCAGGGTCGCGGCGCCTGGGCCCCGAAGGGCGGACCAGCCGGCCTATAAGCCGGGTTCTGTAATCGGCAGCCATCCCTCTACGATCGCCGTTGCCGACGACCTCCAGCGGTCTACCCAGGGACTCGGGCCGGCGCCCTCGAACATCCCCTGTCTGACCTTGCTCCCGGTGGGGTTTACCGTGCCGACCTCGTCACCGAGGCCGCGGTGGTCTCTTACACCACCCTTTCACCCTTACCGCCGCTCCCCGAGGGGTGCGGCGGCGGTCTGCTTTCTGTGGCACTGTCCCGCGGATCACTCCGGGTGGGCGTTACCCACCACCGTGCCGGATGGAGCCCGGACTTTCCTCGGCCCCGAGGCCGGAGCCTCGAGGACGCGGCTGCCCGGCCGACTGGTCCGGCTGCAGTCTACGGGCAGCAGCGGTCTCGACTGCACTCGCAGGGGCACTGACTGCGCGCACTCGCCGCTCTCACCCGCACAGACCCGCACCGACCGCGAGCTGGAGCACGGGCTGGAGCACGGGTTGGACAGGGCCGACGTGCGGAACCTCTCCCCGAGCCCTGACCAGCGGGCGCGCGCGGCGGGACCAGAATGGTCGGATGCTGATCCTGCTGCCGCCCTCGGAGACGAAGACCCGCCCCCCGGAGATCACCGCGGGTCGGCTGGATCTCGAGGAGCTCTCGCTCCCGGCCCTGTTCGAGGCGCGGCAGACGATGCTGCGGGCTGCCCAGCGCACGGCTGCGGGAGCTGATGCCGCGCTCCGCCTCGGCGTCCCGGCCTCCGCACCGGAGCTGGTGGGGCGCATGCTCCATCTCGAGCAGGAACCCGTCGACCGGCCGCTCACGGTCTACTCAGGGGTGCTCTACGACCAGCTCTCAGAGGGCCTCTCCCCTGCTGCGGACCGTCAGGTGCTCGTACAGAGCGCCCTGTTCGGGCTGGTCGACGCCGCTCATGACCGCATCCCCGCCTACCGGCTCTCCGCCGGGTCCTCGCTCTCCCGGCTGGGCAAGGCGGGCACGTGGTGGGCCCGGCAGCTGCGGCCTCTCGCCGCGCAGCTGCGAGCCGAGCAGGCCGAGAGCGGCTCTCCCCTGGTGATCGACTGCCGCTCGGGCTCGTACGGGTCGATGATGCCGATGCGCAGCGGAGACGGGGTGCGGGTGCTCGACGTGGCACCCGTGCAGGAGCGCGCTGGTGTGCGCAAGGTGATCTCCCACGACGCGAAGCGATATCGCGGACTGGTCACGCAGGTGCTGATGGATCTGGAGCGCGCACCGGCCACGCCGGATGAGGCCGTCGACGCGGTCAGCTCCGGGTTGCCCGGCCTGCAGGTCGAGCTCGACGGCGACACCCTCGTCCTGGTGGATCGCGCGGCCTGAGCTCAGCCGGCGCGGCCGCCCCAGGGGTCGGTGGTGTGCTCGCTGAGGAGCACCTCGAGGCCTGGCACCGCGGTCTCGAGCAGGTCCTTCGCGAGCGGAAGCCAGAGCGCCTCGCTCGCGGCATGGGGCACATCGATCAGGGCCGGCACCACCGCGGGATCAGCGGCCGATTCGAGATGCTCGAGCGCCGGATGGTGGCGCAGGTCCGAGGTGATGTACACATCGACCTCGGCGCCGGCGGCGGCGTCGAGGAAGGAGTCCCCGGCCCCCGGGCAGACGGCGACGCGGCGCACCGGACGGTCGGCGTCACCGGTGTGAAGGATTCCGCGGGCGGTCGCGGGGACGAGGCCTGCGATCGCGGAGGTCAGCTCCCCCACCGTGGTGGGCGCGGGGAGGGTGCCCACGGCGCCGAGTCCGAAGCGGTGGGAGCCGTGCGCCGCCTCCGCGGGCACCTCCCCCGGGATCAGCGCGGAGGCGTCCTGCAGGCCGAGCTGCGAGATCCATGCTCCGACGGTGCCGCGGGTGGAGCGGTCCACGTTCGTGTGCCCGCACCACAGGGCGGTGCCGTGCCGCAGCAGGTGGGTGACCACGGCGCCCTTGCCGTCGTCGGCCGGGAGGAAGCTCGCGCCGCGCAGCAGCAGAGGATGGTGGGTGACCAGGAGCTCTGCGCCTCGGTCCACCGCCTCGCGCGCCACCGCGACCGTCGGATCCACCGCCAGCAGCACGCGCTGCACGGCGGCGCCCCGCTCCCCCAGCACCAGGCCCACCCGGTCCCAGGACTCCGCCCACGCGAGCGGGTAGGCGTCCTCGAGGGCGCCGATCACGGAACCGACGGTCATGTTGCCGGCAACCCGGTGGCTCTCCACGACGCTCACGCTCCCAGCATCTGTGCTTCGACCAGTGCCGCCTGGTAGGCCTTCCAGGGCATCAGCACACACTTCACGCGGGCAGGGAACTTCGCCGCGCCGAGCAGCGCGATGCTGTCGCCGATGAGGTCCTCGTCGCCCTCGAGCCGCCCCCGGGAGCGCATGGCCGCCTCGAAGTGGTCCTGCGCGGGGGCGACCTCCTCGATGGTGCGACCGATCAGCAGGTCCGCCATCATCGAGGCGGCGGCGCGGCTCATCGCGCAGCCGACGGCGTCATAGGAGATGTCCTCGATCCGCTCACCCCCGTCGGCGAGCTGCAGACGAAGGGTGATCTCGTCCCCGCAGGTGGGGTTCACGTGATGGACCTCGGTGGAGAACGGCTCGCGCAGCCCGGCATGCAGGGGGCGCTTGTCGTGCTCGATCACGAGCTCGGTGTACAGGGCGGACAGCTGGCTGCTCATGAGAGGGATCCGAAGAAGTCGATGGTGTGGGCGACGCCGGCGATGAAGGCGTCGACCTCGGCGGCGGTGGTGTGGACGGAGAAACTGGCACGAGTGGTGCCGTGCACGCCGTAGCGGCGATGCAGGGGCCATGCGCAGTGGTGCCCCACACGCACCTCGATGCCCAGCGAGTCGAGCACCTGGCCGACGTCATGGGGATGCCGGCCGGCGACGTCGAAGGCCACCGCGCCCGTGCGTGACGGGGACGCCGCAGGGCCGATGATCCGCACCCCGTCGATCGCGGCGAGGCCGGTCAGCGCCTGCTGGGTGAGCGCCTGCTCATGGGCGGCGATCCGCTCCATCCCGAGAGCGTCGAGATAGTCGCAGGCCGCTGCGAGCCCCACGGCCTGCGAGATCGGCGGGGTGCCGGCCTCGAAACGGGCGGGCGGCTCGGCGAAGGTGGAGCGCTCCATATCGACCAGCTCGATCATCGAACCGCCGGTGAGGAAGGGCGGCATCTCGGCGAGCAGCTCGTAGCGTCCCCACAGCACACCGATCCCGGTGGGGCCCAGCATCTTGTGCCCGGACGCGGCGACGAAATCCACCCCGAGCTCAGCGACGTCGAAGGGCATGTGCGGCGCGGACTGCGCGGCATCCAGCACGGTGAGGGCGCCGACGGCGCGCGCGGCCTCGACCAGCGTGCCGACCGGGTTCACGGTGCCCAGCACATTGGACTGATGGGTGAAGGCGATGACCTTGGTGCGCTCGGTGACCAGCGAGTCGAGATCGGTGAGGTCGAGGGTGAACTCGTCGGTCACCGGGATCCAGCGCAGGGTCGCGCCGGTGCGCCGGGCGAGTTCCTGCCAGGGCACCAGGTTCGCGTGGTGCTCCATCTCTGTCACCAGGATCTCGTCCCCCTCGCGCACCCGCAGCCGGGCCGGGGTGGACTCGTCGCCGTTGCCGAGTGAGTATGCGACCAGGTTCAGCGCCTCGGTGGCGTTCTTGGTGAACACCACCTCGTCCGGAGAAGGGGCGCCGAGGAAGTCCGCGATGCGTTCGCGGGCATTCTCGTAGGCGTCGGTTGCGAAGCCCGCCATCCGATGGGCGCCGCGCTTGACCGCGGCGTTGTCGCTGAGGAGGTAGGCGACCTCGGCATCGATCACCTGCTGGGGGCGCTGCGAGGTGGCACCGCCGTCGAGGTAGATCAGGGGGGTGTCCGGATCGAGCATCCGGGTGAGGATCGGGAAGTCTGCGCGAATCGTCTCGACGTCGAACTCTCTGCTGGGTGCACTCACCTGCGCGGCTCCTCCTTCAACGGGGCTCCGGCCGAGGCCCCGCGAGCTGCGGAGCACGCCGGTCATGGCTGCCCTGCCAGTATAGGAAGCGTCCAGGTGGACGGGCCGGGCCGTGAGACCCTGTGCACAGTCCCTGACCCCTGCGACCTTCCGGAGGCACCGCCATCACGAATCTCATCCTGCTCGCCATGGCCGTGGCAATTCTGGTCTCGGTGGTCGTCCTGGTCGGACAGCTCCTGGTGCGGCGCCAGCGCGCCCGCGAGGAGTGGGAGAAGTCCGGACGGCCGGAGGCCCCCGCGCCGACGCCCGAGGAGAAGGCGAAGGAGCGTCAGACCGCAGTCATCTGGGGCTGCCTGATCGTCGCGGTGCCGGTGGTGCTGGTGCTGCTGTATGCCGTGACCGGCCTCTAGCCGCGTCATGAGCGCGGATGAGAAGCCGGGCAGGAGGTAGCCCCTGGCCCTCTGCGAGGCGCAGAGTTCGGTGCCACGCCAAGCCAGAGGTACCTTCCGGACGCCGGTGCGGCACCGAAACCGTGAACTGTCCGGAAAGTCGAGCCCGGCACCGCTCTCAGCGCGTGAGCAGTCGGATTCCGTCGAGAACCGCTTCGTGCACTCGAGCATCTCCGAGAGGCAGGAAGTGCCCGCGCGTCTCCAGCTGCACGTTGTGCGCTCCCTCCAGGTGGCTGCCGCCCGGGATGTGCGGGTCGAAGCGGCCGTAGATCGAGATGATGTCCTGATCCACGTGTCGGCTGGCGGCCAGCTCGGCCAGCTCGGGGGAGTGTGGCAGGAAGACGCGGATCGCGGGCAGCGGCAGCAAGCGGGCCAGCGGGGAGCCTTCGAACGGCGTGTTGAGGGCCACGAGTCCCTGGATCACGCCGGTCTCGTTGTACCGGGCGAGCAGGAGCTTGCCGATCAACCCGCCCTTGCTGTGGGCCACCAATACGCAGTGCCCGATGCCTTCACGGCGGATGAATCCGTCCACGAGGTTCGCCATGTCTTCGATGCTGCCGCCGTTGTACCCCATGTCGACGACTGCACGCACGTCGTAGCTGTGCTCGCGCAGCACGTCAGCCACCGGACGCATGAAGGACCAGGTCTCGTAGACCCCGGGCAGAAGAACGACGACGAGCTTGTCCGGACCAGGCTGGCGGTAGGTGTGGGGGTCGGGCCGGCGGACCAGCGCGGTGATCTGCCAGCGGAGGGCGTAGGCGTAGTCGCGGGCCCAGGCATCGAGATCGGCTCCGGCCTCGGCGAGCATCTCAGGCAGGCGACTCAATGGACCGGGAGAAAGCTCTTTCAGGCGCAACCTGCGACCGGTCATGCGCTCGGGGAGGTGGTCTGCGGACCGGGACGGCCGCCGTTGACGGCGGCGAGGAACGGTGCGCAGGCGGCGGCGAGATCGTGCGGCCGAATGTGCTGGACGTTATGGGAGCCGCCGGGGATCTCCCGCAGGGCGGCGTCCGGGGCCAGGCGCACCAACAGGCGCACCCACTCGGCGGACGCGATCGGATCCCGCGCCCCGCGGACCACAAGTCCCGGAACGGTGCACCGTGGAATGGTCTCCTCGGTGTGGTCAGCGAGCATGTGCCGGGCAGTGCGCAGATACCGCAACGGGCCCATCCGCAGATAGTTGCGGAACACCACGGCGTTGCTGAGGGGCGACTCGATCAGGGTGTCCCGCAACAGCCGCATGCCTTGGGCGTGCAGGCTGCGCGCGGCCGGGTCCACGGTCGGGCCGATCAACATATAGCCGGCGCACAACCCCGGATGGTCGGCGATCGCGTCCGCGACGATCTGGCAGCCCATGGAATGACCTACGAGGACGGGCGCATCCAGCCCCAGCGTCGTGACCACCCCCACGACCACGTCGCTCAGCTCCGGGACGGTGAGCGCGCGGACCGGCTGCGGCGTGCTGCCGTAACCCGGCAGATCGAGGGCGTACACGTCGTGAGTGACTGCGAGCAGGTCGGCGTACGGCAGGAAGTACTCCCCCGACATGCCGATCCCATGCACCAGCACGATCGGTGGGCGCTCCGGGGTGAAGGTACCGCGCACGTCCACGGTATGGCCGCCAACGTGCACACGCCGTGTGTGGAGCCCGGCGCCCGGCTCATCCTTCTGGCACACCATCGTCCTTCCTGAACCCCATGGGGGCCTGCTGGAGGCGCCGGTCATCTGTTCTCGCTCAGGACCCGGTCGCACTGCTGGGTAGCATAGAGGGTTCCGTCGAGCTCCGCCGGCGGGACGTCGTCGAGCTCGCCGTGGGGGCTCGTCGTCCCCGGACTCCGTATTCCTCGAGCGGTCCGCGCCCCACCGGTCCCACGCATCCGACCGCGGTCCGCCGCCCACAGGCCCGGCACGCCCAGGTGCGATGGCCTCCCTCAGTCGGCCCGGCGCCGCACCGGCAGGCGCGCCAGCCGATCGTGTGGCAGTCGCTGCCGCAGTCGCACGGCGGAGGCATCGGCTCGACCCATCCGCGGGATGCGCGGACCAGCCAGGTCGTGGTGATCATGGGCCCGAGTCTGCGGCTCGCGCCGGACAGTCGACGCCGCCCTTTTGCTCAGAGCAGCTCGGGAATCCTGGCTCTGCGCTGTTCGTACAGGCCAGAGGCCTTTCGTGAAGTGGGTCGTGAGGGGCTCGAACCCCCGACCTCCTGGGTGTAAACCAGGCGCTCTGACCAACTGAGCTAACGACCCGGACGGGGGCGGACCCCCGTGGCCTCCAGCACACCGGAGACCGTGACGCTCCTCACCGGAGCGTCGTCTCGGCTCAGCTGGGGCGGCTGGCCAGGCGGGTGCCGTTCCAGTCCGGGGCGAGGCTCACCGAGCTCATCACCCGCAGCCCGGCGATGCTCGCACTCTCCTGGATGTCTCCCGGCATCACGTGACCGGGGCGGCCTGCCTTGGGGACCAGCATCCACACCGGCGCACCGGGCTCGATGTTCCGCAGGGTGTCCACCATGGCGTCGGTGAGGTCACCGTCGCCATCGCGCCACCACAGCACCACGGCGTCCACGATCTCCTGGGTGTCCTCATCCTCGAGCTCGTCGCCGATGAGATCCTCGATCGCATCGCGCAGGTCAAGATCGACATCATCGTCGTAGCCGATCTCCTGCACGATCTGGCCCGTGGTGAAGCTCAGCACCTCGGCGAGGGAGCTGGACGAAGTGGCGTCTGCCGACGGTGACAAGAAAGGACTCCTTCAGAGCGGGGGTATGACGAACTCGGCAGCGACGGGGGCCTGCAGGGCCCGAGGCCGTGCTGCGCGGGCCTGATTCTATGTCACGCGCACCTCACATGCATTCCGGGACGAGAGTCCCGGTGCCAGCACCGGAGAATTCGATGTCCGACGTGTCACAGATGCGGACGGTGCGTGGAGGTCCCGCGCCCTCCTGGCAACGGTAGGCTTGCACGCACCGAGGCCGACGGAGCAGGGCCCACCGGCGATTCCCGCTCCCCCGGCCGGTCCGCCCCCTCCCGTAGAGAGAAGGACAGTGTGACTTCGCACGAGACCCCTCGTCCCATCGGCATCAACCTGCCGAGCCATGCCCAGGATCCGGATCCGGAAGAGACCCGGGAATGGTTGGACTCGTTCGACGGTCTCGTCGAGCACCGCGGTGCCGAGCGCGCCTCCGAGATCGTCCAGAGCGTCATCCAGCACGCCCGGGAAGAGGACATCCACCTCCCGGAGTCGCTCACCACGGACTACGTGAACACCATCTCGGTCGAGCAGCAGCCGGAGTACCCCGGTGACCTCGAGCTCGAGAAGGAGCTGCGCAACATCAACCGCTGGAACGCGGCGATGGTGGTGCACCGGGCGCAGGCTCCCGGGATCGGCGTCGGCGGGCACCTCTCGAGCTACGCCTCGATCGCGACCATGTACGAGGTCGGCTTCAACCACTTCTTCCGCGGACGCAACCATCCCGGCGGCGGCGACCACGTCTTCTTCCAGGGCCATGCCTCCCCCGGCATCTACTCACGCGCCTACATGATGGGCCGCCTCTCCCAGGACGACCTCGACGGCTTCCGCCAGGAGGTCTCCAGCGAGCACGGGATGCCCTCCTACCCGCACCCGCGGGCGATGCAGGACTTCTGGGAGTTCCCGACCGTCTCGATGGGCATCGGCCCGGTCGCCGCGATCGAGCAGGCCTCCTTCGACAAGTACCTCCAGAACCGTGGCCTGAAGGACACCAGCGAGCAGCACACCTGGGCATTCCTCGGCGACGGCGAGATGGACGAGGTGGAATCCCGCGGCGCCCTGCACATCGCCGCCAAGGAGCACCTGGACAACCTCACCTTCGTGGTGAACTGCAACCTGCAGCGCCTGGACGGCCCTGTCCGCGGCAACGGCAAGATCATCCAGGAGCTGGAGAGCCAGTTCCGCGGTGCCGGCTGGAACGTCATCAAGGTGATCTGGGGCGCGGGCTGGGATCCGCTGCTCGAAGAGTCCACCGACGGCGCGCTCATCGACCTGATGAACGCCACCCCGGATGGCGACTACCAGACCTACCGCGCCGAGTCCGGCGGGTTCATCCGCGACAACTTCTTCGGCCGCGACCCCCGCACCAAGGCACTGGTCGAGGACATGTCCGATGAGGACATCTGGTGGAAGCTGAACCGCGGCGGTCACGACGCGAAGAAGATCTACGCAGCGTTCAAGCAGGCCACCGAGAGCAACGGCAAGCCGACCGTGATCCTGGCCCACACCGTCAAGGGCTACCGCCTGGGCAAGAACTTCGCGGGCCGCAATGCGACCCACCAGATGAAGAAGTTCACCCCCGAGGACCTCATGGCCCTCCGCGACACGCTGCGCATCCCGATCAGCGACGAGCAGCTCGAATCCGCCGGCAGCGTCTACGACGCACCGTTCTACCTGCCGGACGACGATGCACCGGTGATGAAGTACCTCAAGGAGCACCGCGCCGCCCTCGGCGGTCCGGTCCCCTCACGCCGCACCGAGCACAAGCCGCTGAACCTCCCCGGCGACAAGGCCTACGAGGTCGTCAAGCGCGGTTCCGGCAAGCAGGAGATCGCCTCCACGATGGCGCTCGTGCGGCTGCTGAAGGACCTCATGCGCGACAAGGAGACCGGCAAGCGCTGGGTCCCGATCGTCCCCGACGAGGCCCGCACCTTCGGCATGGACTCGCTGTTCCCGACGGCGAAGATCTACAACCCCGACGGTCAGAACTACCTCTCCGTCGACCGCGATCTGCTCCTGGCCTACAAGGAGTCCACCTCCGGCCAGATCAAGCACATGGGCATCAACGAGATCAGCTCCACCGCAGCCTTCACCGCGGCAGGCACCTCGTACGCCACGCACGACTTCCCGATGATCCCGTTCTACATCTTCTACTCGATGTTCGGGTTCCAGCGCACCGGTGACTTCTTCTGGGCCGCCGGCGACCAGATGGCCAAGGGCTTCGTGATCGGCGCGACCGCCGGCAAGACGACGCTCGCGGGCGAGGGCCTGCAGCACATGGACGGCCACTCGCCGATCCTCGCGTCGACCAACCCCGGGGCCGTGATCTACGACCCCACCTATGGGTATGAGCTCGGCCACATCATCCGCGACGGTCTCCAGCGCATGTACGGCGAGGACGACCGCGTCGCAGAGGTCTTCTACTACATCACGGTCTACAACGAGCCGATGGTGCAGCCCAAGGAGCCCGAGGGCCTGGACGTCGAGGGGCTGCTCAAGGGCATGTACCTGCTCGAGGCCAAGCCTGACGGCGATGGCCCCGAAGCTCAGCTGCTCGCCTCCGGCGTCGGTGTCCCGTGGGCGCTGCACGCCCGCGAGCTGCTGGCCGAGGACTGGGGCGTGAAGGCGAACGTCTGGTCGGTCACCTCGTGGACCGAGATGCGCAAGGAGGCCCAGGAGGTCGAGAAGCACAACCTCCTGCATCCTGAGGATCAGCGCACCCCGTGGATCTCCCAGCGACTCGAAGGCGTCGAGGGTCCGTTCGTCGCGACCTCCGACTACGACTTCATGGTCCCGGACATGATCCGCGAGTGGATCCCGGGTCGCTACGGCGTTCTCGGAGCCGACGGCTGGGGCTTCTCGGACACCCGTCCGGCAGCTCGCCGTCACCTGAAGATCGATGCGCACTCGATGGTCGTCAAGGCCCTCCAGCTGCTCGCCAAGGAGGGCAAGGTGGACCCCTCGGTGGTGCGCCAGGCCATCGACAAGTACGACCTGACGAATGTGAACGCCGGCCAGTCCGGCTCCTTCGGCGGCGAGTCCTGATCGCCCCGTCGGGCCGCCCATCCTCGTGACGGGAGGCCCGACGGTCTCTCCCCCAGCCGGCCCGTCTCGTCCTCCGAGCGGGCCGTGCCCCGTCTCTCCCTGGAGGTACCAGTGCTCGCGATCGTCTGTCCCGGACAAGGGGCGCAGAAGCCCGGATTCCTGAGCCCGTGGCGTGAACTGCCCGGCGTCGAGGAAGCGCTCTCAGCCCTGTCCGAACCGGCAGGCGTCGACCTGCTCCGTCACGGCACCGAGTCCGATGCGGACACCCTCCGCGACACCGCCGTGGCCCAGCCGCTGCTGGTCGCCGCGGGCATCATCGCCGCTTCGTCCCTGTACCAGGAGCAGGGCCTGCCCGCCGCTGACGCCTTCGCCGGCCACAGCGTCGGAGAGCTCACGGCCGCTGCACTGGGCGGGGTGCTGAGCAACGAGGACGCGATGCGTCTGGTCGCCGTCCGCTCCCAGGCGATGGCGAAGGCCGCGGCGGCGGAGCCCACTTCGATGGCGGCCGTCGTCGGCGGTACCCGCGAGGACGTCATCGCGACGATCCGGCGCCACGGCCTGCACCCGGCGAACATCAACTCCGCCGCCCAGGTGGTCGCAGCCGGGACGGGTGAGAAGATCGCCGCCCTGGTCGAGGACGGTCCCGCGAAGGCTCGCGTGATCCCCCTCCAGGTCGCCGGCGCCTTCCACACCCCGTACATGGCCGGGGCCCGCGAGGAGCTGGCAGCGTTCGCGCCCGGCCTGCACCCCTCGGACCCGTCGGTGCCGCTGATCTCCAACGCCGGTGGCGAGGTCATCACCTCCGGTGCCCGCTACCTCGAGCTGATCGTGAACCAGGTCGCCTCCCCCGTGGACTGGGAGGCCTGCATGGCGGCGCTGCGCGAGCGCGGCGTGACCGCGCTGATCGAGGTCGCCCCCGCAGGGACCCTCACCGGGCTCGCCAAGCGCGAGCTGAAGGGGATCGCGCTGGCGAACCTCAACACCCCTGACGATCTCGAGTCGGCCCGTGCCCTGGTGCGCGAACATGCTGGCGTCGCCCCCACGGATCAGGAGAACTGACATGACCGTCGCCCTCACCTCTCAGAAGACCGTCCCCGGCTCGCAGGTCCTCGCCTATGGCGCGGCCCGCGGCGATGTCGTCGTACCCAACGACGACCTGGTCGGTCCGATCGACTCCTCCGATGAGTGGATCCGGCAGCGCACCGGCATCATCACCCGCATGCGGGCCAGCAAGGACGTCGGCGTCAAGGACCTCTCGCTCACAGCGGCCAAGGAGGCGATCGAGCGTTCCGGTATCGATCTGGAGACGCTCGACGCGATCATCGTCTCCACCATCTCGTTCCCCTACCCGACCCCGTCCCTGGCCACGCTGCTGGCCGGAGAGCTGGGTCGGCCCGACGTCATCGCCTATGACATCTCCGCCGCCTGCGCCGGCTTCGCCTACGGGATCGGTCAGGCGGATTCGCTGATCCGCTCAGGTGCCGCCCGTCATGTGCTGGTGATCGGCGCGGAGAAGCTCTCCGATTTCGTCGATCCCACCGATCGCTCGATCTCCTTCCTGCTGGGTGATGGCGCGGGAGCCGCGATCGTCGGACCGAGCGACGCTCCCAAGATCGGCCCCACCGTGTGGGGCAGCGACGGCGACAACTGGAACACCATCCGGATGACGAACTCGCTGGTGAACTTCCGCGACGGCAACGGCCCGTGGCCCACCCTCGAGCAGGACGGCCGCACGGTGTTCCGCTGGGCCGTCTGGCACACCGCCGAGAAGATCCGCGAGATGCTCGAGAAGTCCGGGATCGGCATCGAGGACATCGACGTGTTCGTGCCCCACCAGGCCAACATGCGGATCATCGACGAGCTCGCCAAGCAGCTGAAGCTGCCTGATTCCGTGGTGATCGGCCGAGATATCGCCGAGACCGGGAACACCTCTGCCGCCTCGATCCCGCTGGCCACGCACCGTCTGATCGAGGAGGGCGCCGCCAAGAGCGGCGACGTGCTCGTGCAGTTCGGCTTCGGTGCCGGCCTCGCCTACGCGGGCCAGGTCCTGATCCTGCCGTGATCCGTCGCGGGCGCACTGTCGCCCGCATCACGCCTCACGGGGGACACGATCCCCGCTGGCCGATTACCGCGCGGTAGCACGGGTAGTCTGTGACCGCCACACATCCGCACACCTGAAGGAGCACCCATGGCACACACGGAGAACGAGATCCTCGAGGGCCTCGCCGAGATCGTCAACGAGGAGACCGGTGTCGCCACCGAGGACGTCAAGCTCGAGAAGTCATTCACCGACGACCTCGACATCGACTCCATCTCGATGATGACCATCGTCGTCAACGCCGAAGAGAAGTTCGACGTCCGCATCCCCGACGAAGAGGTCAAGAACCTCGCGACCGTCGGCGACGCCGTCAAGTACATCGCGGGCGCCCAGAACTGAGCCCCGCCTGACGCCCGGGACGATCCCGTCCCGGGCGTCGCCGTTTCGTCTGCCGCCCCGACCCGGAGGTCCGTATGCCCGCTCCCCGTTCTCGTGTCGCCGTGACCGGCCTCGGCACCGTCAACCCGCTCGGCGGTGACGTGACCTCCACCTGGGAGGCCGCTCTGGCCGGGACCTCCACCGCGCGCACCTTCGACAACGACTGGAAGGAGCGCTACGGGCTGTCCGTGGACTTCGCCTGCCAGATCGTTCCCGGCGCTCTCGATTCCCTCACCCGGCCCGAGTCCAAGAAGCTGGACCCCTCCGGGCAGTACTCCATGGTCGCCGCACGTGAGGCCTGGGCCGATGCCGGTGCCCCCGAGGTCGCCCCCGAACGGCTCGGCGTCGTGGTCGGCACCGGCATCGGTGGCATCTGGACCACCCTGGACCAGTGGGACGTGGTGCGCGAGCGCGGCGCCCGGCGGGTCAACCCGTTCACCGTCCCGATGCTGATGGCGAACTCCTCGGCCGCCAACATCTCGATGGAGCTCGGCGCCCGCGCCGGTGCCCACACCCCCGTCTCCGCCTGCGCCTCCGGCGCCGAAGCGGTCGCTCTGGGCATGGGGATGATCCGCGACGGCCGGGCCGACGTGGTCGTCGTCGGCGGCACCGAGGCATCGATCCACCCGATGACCATCGCCGCCTTCGCGAACATCCGCGCCCTCTCGACCCGGGTCGATGATCCCGAGCACGCCTCGCGCCCCTACGACGTGGACCGCGACGGCTTCGTCCTCGGCGAGGGCGCGGCCATCCTGGTGCTCGAGAGCGAGGAGCACGCCGCCGCCCGCGGTGCCCGCGTGTACGCCTACGCCTCGGGGCGCGGCATGGCCTCCGACGCGCACCACATCTCCGCCCCCTCCCCCGAGGGTCAGGCCAGCGCAGTGCGCGAGGCCGTCGAGGATGCGGACGTCGCCGCGCAGGACATCGTGCACCTCAACGCCCACGGCACCTCCACCCCGCTGGGCGACATCGGCGAGCTCAACTCCGTCTCCACCGCGCTGGGCGGCGTCACGGACCAGATCGTGGTCTCCTCGACCAAGTCGATGACCGGCCACCTGCTGGGCGGCGCCGGCGCACTCGAGTCCGTCTTCTCGGTCCTCGCCTCGCACCACCGCCTCGCCCCGCCGACGATCAACATCGAGAACCTCGACCCGGAGACCCCGATGCGGATCGCACAGAACGCGCCGGCCGAGCTGCCGGGCGGCGACATCGCCGTGCTGAACAACGCGTTCGGCTTCGGCGGCCACGACATTGCGGTGGTCTTCACCAGCGCCTGATCGACGTGCCACGCGGCGCGTTCTCGCGCCGCGCAGCACCCTGCCCACCGCGCAGTCCGCTGAACGGCGTTCGGAGCACTTCCCTTACCGGAGAGTGTTCCGGGCGCCGTTCCGGTCTTCCATGGGCTTGGCTTCCACGGACCGGGCCTCCAGGGATGAGTGCAGCTGCGCTCAGCTCACGCGGTGCAGCCACCGCATCGGCACGCCCTCACCAGCATGACGGTAGATCTCGAGGTCGTCGTCCCAGGGGGCACCGAGGGCGATGTCGAGCTCATGGCGGAGGGCGTGCGGGTCGTTCCCTGCCCGTTCCATGCAGCCGCGCACATGGTCCTCGGTGAGGACGATGTTCCCTGCATGATCGGTGGCGGCATGATGGATGCCGAGCTCGGGGGTGCAGCTCCAGCGGGCACCGTCCACTGCGGCGGTGGCCTCCTGGGTGACCTCGAAGCGCACCTCGTTCATGCCGCGCAGCGCACTCACCAGCTGGGCCCCGGTGTCCTCGCGCCCGCGCCAGGTCATCTCGGCACGTTGCAGCCCACGGCTCACCGGCTGGTCTTCCCAGCGGATGCGTGCGGGCACGCCGAGAACTCCGCTGGCGGCCCATTCGATATGCGGCGTGAGGGCCCGCGGAGCGGAGTGAATATACAGAACGCCCTGAGTCATCTCGTTCCTTCCGGTCTCCGATGCGTCTTCCCCAACGAATCGGTACCGCGGATGGATCTGATGACAGAGGTGGCTGTCGGTGTAGAGCTTAGAGGGTCTCCCTGATCTGGCGCAACGCCCGCTTCTTGACCGAGCGTTCGAGGCCGTCGATGTACAGCGCACCGTCGAGATGACCGACCTCGTGCTGGATGAGCCGTGCGATGAGCCCCTCCCCCGCGAACTCGATCTCCTCACCTTCGAGGTTCGTGCCGATGCACCGGGCGTAGGCGGAGCGGGTGCGCGGGAAGAACAGCCCGGGCACCGACAGGCAGCCCTCGTCGTCGTGCTGAAGCTCCTCGGAGAGCTCGACGATGACGGGGTTCAAGATGTATCCGAGCTCCTGCTTCTCCACCAGGTGCCAGGAGAAAGCACGCAGGTTCACCCCGATCTGATTGGCGGCGACACCGGCCCGCCCCTCGTCGTCCACGGTGTCCAGCAGGTCGCGCACCAGGGTGCGGGTGCCATCGGTGATCTTCGTGATCGGGTCGCAGGCAGTGCGCAGAACAGGGTCGCCGACGACCCTGATAGGGCGGATGGTCATGCCTGCGCCTCCCGCTCAGCACCGAGCACGCGGTGGGTGACCTCCATGCCGGGGACGACGGACCGCTCGACCGTGCAGCCGGCGGCGACCGCGCGGCCGAACACCTTCACCACGGTGGCGATCTCGCTCTCGGTGAGCCCTTCAAACGCGAGCTGCACCTCTTCGGCGATGCTCAGGTAGCGGTTCTCGGCCGCGTCGGAGGCCCCGTGGGCCCACAGGCGCATCGGGAAGTCATCCCCCAGGCGGCGAGCGAGATTCACATCGCTGCTCATTCCGGCGCAGCCGATCAGCGCGAGCTTCAGCAGCTCACCGGGGTTGATCTCCCCGTCGCCATGGCCGATCGGGATCTCGACCCCGCGCTGGTTGCGACCCACCAGGGTGCGGGCACCGGAGCGGTCCGCCCAGACGCTGCCGGGACCGAAGCTCTCCGGGAGCTCGAAACGGTCATCGGGGACGGTGGGCATCGTCCTTCTCCTTCACGAGAACCATCAGGAAATGGGACAGCCCCGGATGATCTCCGGGGCTGTGCTCCTGTACTGGGCTCCCGCACTTGGATTCGAACCAAGAACCGCTCGATTAACAGTCGAGTGCTCTGCCGTTGAGCTATGCGGGATCGACCTGAACGACTGTAGCAGGATCTGGCCGGTGCTCGCATCTCCGTTCTGCCCTCCCACCGGCTGATATGACGAAGGTAACGCCGCGCAGCCCAGGTTCCGA
Source organism: Brachybacterium sp. AOP42-C2-15 (assembly GCF_052377065.1). Classification (NCBI taxonomy): domain Bacteria; kingdom Bacillati; phylum Actinomycetota; class Actinomycetes; order Micrococcales; family Dermabacteraceae; genus Brachybacterium; species Brachybacterium sp. AOP42-C2-15. Next base: position 2,957 of record NZ_JBQSWK010000007.1, on the reverse strand, counting down.
CGGCGCCGATTCGGGTGCGTCCCGGTGTCCCGTGTGCGGTAGATTCGGGTGCGCTCCTCAGGAGCGCACGGCCCAGTAGCTCAGCCGGTCAGAGCAGCGGACTCATAATCCGTCGGTCGCGGGTTCAAGCCCCGCCTGGGCTACGACGTAGCTGGGACTTCAACGAAGAGTCCCGTCACCCCCAGAGAGGATCCGGCATGGCCTTGGTACTTGACCTTCTCCTAGAGCTGTTGGCTGCGCTCGTCCCCACCAGGAAGCGCAGGAAGGGGCCCCGCAGGGGCGGCAACAGATCCTGACCCCGGCCCGCAGCGGGCCGGGGAGTCCTGCCCCGGCCGTGGTCACACCGGCAAGGCGGTGATCACGCGCGGGTGACGGTGGTCTTGACCGGAGTCGGATTCTGGAAGATGTCGAGCACCGGGCAATGGGCATCGACGGCCTCGCGCAGCGCGTCGTAGCGCTCGCTCGTCTCCGGTCCCGAGAGCTCGATATCAAGCCGCACCTCGGAGAACCCGGCACGCACGGACTCGTCGGCGCCGAACAGACGCGCCGCGTCCAGATCGGCTTCGGCCCTGATGACGATGTCATCGAACGGAATGCCGAGCTGCTGCGCGTAGAGGCGATAGACGACGACCTGGCATCCGACCAGCGCGCCGAGCGCGTATTCGACGGGGCTGGTCCCGGCGTCATCGCCAGCTAGCGCTGCGGGCTCGTCGACGACGAAGGAATGCTTGCCAGCGCGCACAGTCGTTGCCACTGAACCGGCACCGGCGCCTTCGACCGCGTAGGTCAGATGGGCTTTCGACCGATCGGCATCCATGCGCTCGGCCCATGCGCTGCCGGCGTTCGTGAGGCGAGCGGCGCGATCTTCGGCGGAGATGTCGGGGACGGCGGACTGGATGCTTGCTGTGGCGGTCATGACGGCGACGATAGAAGGGCCTGCCGTGGGTACCAAGACCTGCGAAACCTTCCGTCATCGAGTGTCATCTGGAGCCATGAGCGCTTCTGGATCAGCCCAGCTTCTCTGCCGCTGCTCCTGGCACAGGACGCGGAGGATCGACTCGACTGCGCTCCGGCACGTGTCACCGTGGCCGGCAGGCGATCTCGATCAGTCCCTCGGCAGCGAGCTCCCGGGCTGGTCGATCCTCGGCGAAGAGGTGTGCGGACAGGTGCTGGCGCGGTGGGTCCCAGGTTGCCTCTGCAAAGTCCTGCCATCGGCCTGTTCCTCCCACCCGGCAGTGCCAGTCGCTCCGGGGAGCGGCCCTCAGGAACGGCTCGATCACCAGGGCCAGCAGATCAGCGAGGGTCGCCTCGAACGGCACCTCCACCTGTCGGTGCAGATCGTGCTGGTCGCCGGCGTGGGCATCGAGGCGCTGGGCGTCGACGAGGAGTGAGCCCGGGGCGGACGGTGCGAGCTGCGGACGATCCATCCACGAGCCCGATTCCTCGGATACCCGGCGCGCGGCCCCCTCGCGAGAGGTCATAGCGCCCCGCCGGCGGGGTCCCACCTGGGAAGGTCCGCCACGGGCATCTCAGTCGTCTTCGATCGCGAAGGTGCCGGACTCGTCAGCGAACAGCGCCGTCTGGCCTGGAACTGCGACGCGGAGGAATCCGTCGACCATGGGGAAGCGGTCTCGGAAGGACCCGACGGACCAGACCTCGTGGTTGCTCGCATCGTCCATATAGGCCTCCGACTCGAGCCCCGTGACCGACTGGACCTCCCGGCCGGTGAACGTCACCCACCGCGGAGGATGCTCGGCGTGGAGCTTCGAGAGGAACACAGGCATCGCATCGGGCAGTCCGGCCGCGCCGACCGCACTCCCCCGGGTCACGTCCAGCAGGGCATCCACAGATCCTGCCTCGTCGCGCAACGAATCCCAGCCGCTCGAGGCGATGTGACTCGCCTCGGCATCGGTGAGCAGCCGCAGGGTGCACACGCGGCCGAGGACCTCGCCGTCCTCGGAGCGCACCTCGTCGAAGGCGGCGCCCCACCGGGAGCCCGTCGCGAGGATCGCAGAGATCCCGGTGCCCGAGAGGAACGGCTCGCTGTTGCGCCACGGCGTGCCCATCGGCGGCACGCGCCGGTTGTTCGCGATGTCGTCGCAGACGATCCTCATCGCCACCAGGGCGGCGCCCTGCTGACCGTCGACCACCTCCACCGCGAGCTCGACCCGTTCACCCGAGTCGGTGGGGATCTGGGAGGCCCCGGCGGTGATCAGGGTGATCGGTCCGTTCTCGGGGCGCTTCTCGACGACCATCACGGAGCCGCCGATCCGGTCCTCCAGGACGATGGGCTCCGTGCCGAGGGCATCGAAGACGTGGTTCGGGAACGCGTCGAGAGCTGCCATGACGAGAGTCTGGCAGAGGGACGTCGACACCGGAACTCCGACAACGCGACGGGTCCGGCGTCGCGCAGGCGCACTGACGCGCCCGCAGAACCGGGGATGGTCCGCGATGATCGTGAGCCCGGAACGGATGATGAAGATCATCAGGAACAGGTTCAGGAAATGCTGCCAGCCGAGCCACGCCGGCAACCCGACCGGGGCACCGTCAGGGAGGTCGGACTCGCCTGGGTATTGCGCGATGAATTCCTGGACCCGCGGGAGCTCCCGGATCCCCTTCGCCACGGCAGCACCGACGATGAGAAGGAAGAATCCGATCGGGATCAGCCATAGGAGGTTGAACCATTTGCTCTTCCCGATCCGCACGTGGGGCGCGACCCCGTACTGAGGCTCCACCCCTCCGGCCCAGGAGGCATCGACGACGTCCTCCCGCTTCGTGACCAGCTCGGTGCGGAAGCTGGTCCGCACTCGTCCGTGCGCGCCCTGGTCTGCAGCGGGCGATGGGGGTCTGGTGTACTCGGGCGAAGCATCCATGAGGTGGAGCGGATCTACCGGTTGACGCTCTATCGCAGGCTACGTTGAAGCCATGTCCGACGTTCCGATACGCCCAGCATGCGC